>NZ_JOMR01000001.1:1805476-2108215 GCF_000711195.1 Thiomicrospira pelophila DSM 1534
TGACCAAATGCGCGCTTACAGTATTGCAATGGCGGCTGCCATAACGGTTATTTTAGCTTCACAGCTCGGCTTACCTGTCAGCACCACCCACGTTACCATCGGCGCTATTTTTGGGGTGGGTTTCTTACGAGAATACCTAAAAGCCAACTACAAACGTATGATCCAGAAAATCGAAGACCACCATAAAGGTAAAGATCGTGCAATTGTGGAAGCCTTTATTCGTCGTTTTGATAAAGCGTCTTTGGCTGAAAAAGGCCGTATGCTACAAGATTTAAAAAATGATGCCTTGGATAACAATGCACACTTAACCAAAAAAGAACGTAAAGGCCTGAAAAAGGTTTATCGTGAAGAATTGGTTAAACGTTCGATCATGCTAAAAGTGATCGCGGCTTGGGTCATCACGGTACCCGCTACCGCGCTAATCTCAGCGGGCGTGTTCTATTCAATTCAGTTAGTTATGACGTCTTAATCGACTCAACCACCAGGCCTGGTGCTCATACCAGGCCTGGTGGTTATTCTTATCCCCTTACTCGATACTCACTTCAAATTCTGTTTTCTCTTAGCCTGTTTTCAATGGATTTATGTATTTTGGCGTTTCTCGTTTATAATGGCGCGCATGACTAATCAGACCTCTCAATTTGCCCAGATTCCGATGCAATCGGTTGGCCCATTTAAGCTAATCGGTGATGTAACTGCGGATGACTTAATGGTGCCAATGGCCACCTATGAAACCCCTTTATGGCCGTCCGTGGCACGAGGTGCACGCACGACGGCACATGCCGGTGGCATTCGAGTGACATTGGTAGATGAACGCATGACTCGCTCCATTTTGTTGCAAGCGCCGCACGCCGGGGAGGCCCATCGTTGTTTACAGGCTTTGAAAGCGCGCAAAGACGAAATGCAAGTTCAAGTGAGCCAATCCAGCCGCTTCGCCAAGCTGATTGATATCCACAGCCAAATTATCGGCAACTTGATTTATTTACGTCTGGAGTTCACCACCGGTGACGCGTCTGGTCATAATATGGCAACGCAAGCGGCCGACACTTTAATTCCATGGATTTTGGCAGAATACAATCAGTTGGAATATGTCTCAATTTCGGCGAACTATTGCACGGATAAAAAAGTCTCGGCGGTCAATGGTATTTTAGGGCGCGGTAAAAACGTGGTCTGCGAAACCACCATTCCAGCTAAACTCTGTAGCCGTTTTTTGAAAACCACTCCGCAGGCCTTAGTTGATTTACACATTAAGAAAGATCTCATCGGCTCAATCGTGTCCGGCGGTTTACGTACGGCAAATGCACATGTCGCCAACATGTTACTGGGTTTCTATTTAGCTACAGGCCAAGATGCCGCCAATATCGTAGAAGGCTCTCAAGCCATTAACCATGCTGAAGTGACACCTGACGGTGACTTGTATTTTTCGACCACTTTGCCCAACTTGATTGTTGGCACAGTAGGCAATGGCAAAGGTTTGGACTTTGTGCAAGCCAACTTAGAACAACTCGGTTGCGCCAACTCGCAAGCCCAACCAGGTGACAATGCTCGACGCCTGGCTTGCATTGCCGGCGCCACCGCTTTATGTGGCGAACTGTCTCTATTAGCGGCGCAAACTAACCCAGGCGAACTTATGGCCGCTCACCTAAAACTGGAACGTTAGCCCCGTGAGCCAGTCGCACAATATTACCCAACGTAAACAAGACCATATTGATCATCTATTACAAGATAGAGAAATTGAGCGCGCCCAATCCGGCTTTGATGCAATTCAGCTTAACCATCGCGGCCTGCCAGAACTCGATTTTGATCAACTCGATTCATCCAGTGCCCTACTAGAAAAGCCCTTAAGTTTTCCGTTACTGATTTCCTCCATGACAGGCGGAGGTTCGGATAATTTGGTTAACATCAATCGACATTTAGCCCAAGCCGCCGAATCTCAACAAGTTGCTTTGGCAGTCGGCTCGCAACGAGCGATGATCCAAGACCCAAACGCGCGCAAAAGTTTTGAACTGCGCCAATATGCGCCCACAATTCCAATACTAGCCAATTTGGGAGCCGTACAGCTCAACACTGGGTTTGGAGTCGATGAAGCTCGCGCGGCGGTAGATGTTGTGCAAGCAGATGCTCTCATTCTGCACCTAAATCCGTTGCAAGAATTGATTCAGCCAGAAGGAGACCGAAACTTTGCTGGGCTCGCCGATAAAATTCACCAGCTAGCGCAAAATTTACCGGTGCCGATTGTGTTAAAAGAAGTCGGCTGCGGTCTGTCACCAGCCGATATTCAACTCGGCTTAGAGGCGGGCATTCGGTATTTTGATTTAGCTGGACGTGGCGGCACATCTTGGAGTCGGATAGAGGCGCATCGTGCCCAGTCAGATCTGGGCATGTTGTTTCAAGATTGGGGTATCACTACCCCTCAAGCCCTGCAACTGGCGCGCCCATACCAAGACCAAGCCAAGTTCTTTGCCAGCGGTGGGATTCGTAATGGTATTGACATGGTTAAATCGGTTATAATGGGCGGCTGTGTCTGTGGTTTAGCCGCCCCCTTCCTCACCCCAGCGATTGAGTCAGCGCAAGCGGTAGAGCAAAAGATACAACAACTAAAACAAGAGTTTCAGGTTGCGCAATTTTTAGTGGGCGCGGCCAACATAAAGTCACTATTTTTAAACGACGCGCACCTTTTGCGCATTAACGGCGGAAAGAACCCTAGGTTATGAGTCAGAATGTCGGCATAGATTTAATCCATTTTGCGACCGCAGATTTTTATCTTGGGTTGGATGTTTTTGCGCAACAAAAAAACCAAGATGTGGATAAATATCTGGTCGGCATTGGCCAAGAAAAAATGTCGATTGCTCCGCCGGATGAAGACATCGTGACTTTATCAGCGAAAGCCGCCGAGCCTATTTTGGCCCAAGTCGATCGCGACAAAATCAGTGCGGTTTTTTTTGCCACCGAATCTGGAGTTGATCAATCTAAATCGGCAGGGGCCTTTGTGCACAGCCTGTTAAATCTGCCAAATCGTTGCCGCGTGATTGAACTCAAGCACGCCTGTTATGCTGGCGCCGCCGCCCTGCAGATGGCGGTTAATACCGTTAAAGCCAATCCAAAAGAGCAAGTATTAGTAATTGCGGCGGATATCGCTCGTTACGACTTAGACACTTCTGGTGAAGCGACCCAAGGTTGTGGGGCGGTGGCTATGCTGATAAAAACCGAGCCGCGTATTTTAGCGATTGAGGCGGGATCGGGTTACCATACAGAAGATGTAATGGATTTTTGGCGTCCCAATCACCGCGAAACCGCGTTGGTGGACGGTAAATACTCCACCAAAGTTTATCTCAGTAGCCTTAAGTTTGCCTGGCAACATTTCACCGAAGAGACCGGTCGCAGTTTTGAGGATATTCAACAGTTTTGTTATCACATTCCATTTACAAAAATGGCTGAAAAAGCTCACAAGCAATTGGTTAAACAAGTCGGTCTAAAGCAAACGGATCAACAAACCAGTCAACAAGTCGCCGCCAGCCAAGTCTATAACCGAGTGATTGGCAACAGTTACAGTGCGTCCCTGTTTGTTGGGTTTTGCTCGCTACTTGACCACAAACCCCATTTAGACGATCAACGCATCGGCTTTTTTAGCTATGGTTCTGGCTGTGTGGCCGAATTTTTTAGTGGCGTGATTCAGCCGGGTTATCAATCCGTGCTGATGACTCGCGAGCATCAATGCAGTATTGAAGCGCGCAGTCCACTCACCTATCAACAATACCTAGACTTGTATCATCACAGCGAGCCTAACCAAGCCAATATTACCTTCCCTGAATACCATGCTGGGCCTTTCCGTTTAAGCGGCATTCAAGACCATAAACGTTGTTACCTTAAAACGGGTCAATAAAGCATGATAACGCGCTGTACTGTGCCCGCAAAACTGATCCTCAGTGGCGAGCATGCTGTTCTATACGGCGCGCCTGCTTTGAGTATGGCGATTAATTTAACCACCGAGTCTCAGCTCACATTCCAACCCAATAAACATCAGAAAATCGAGATTCAATTAACCGATTATGACAAGCACCTGGCCTGGTCGTTTAGCGAAGCTTGGGATCAAGTTATAGAAATCGAAGCGCGTTATAAGACTTTCGAGAAAGGCTTAAAATCAATCCGCCAAGTCTGTCAGCAACCTTTTGATCTGGTACTTTTGTGTTTATTTCACTTCCAACAGCATTTTCAACTTGAGCCGGGTCACTGGACAATCAATATCCACTCCAATGTTTGGGTTGGGCGTGGTTTGGGCAGTTCGGCATCGGTTATTGTAAGCCTGTTAAGTGGACTGTTTAAGCATCATAATATTCAAAACGAATCCGCCCTACTCGCTTTAGCGCAAACTGTGGAGTCTCGACAGCACGGTCAATCCAGCGGCTTAGACCCAGTGAGTGTTTTGTACGGTGGATTAGTGCGCTATCAACAACACAAAGCACTCCAAAACTTACCTTCGCACCGTTTCCAGGCCTGGTTAATTGATACCGGTGAACCCAGCCGGACAACCGGTGAATGCGTTAGCCAAGTCAAAGCTCAGCATGCGGAAGATATGGCTTTATGGGAAACCTTTACCCAGTGTACCAATGAAATCCATAAAGCTTGGCTCGCGCACGATGGCGCGGCTTTAAAACAGGCGATTCGTACGAATCAGTCTTTGTTGGAACGAATTGGCGTGGTGCCTGATAAAGTTGTTCGATTCATTCAACAACTCCAGCAAACCCCCAATTGCGCGGCCAAAGTATGCGGCGCGGGTAGTATCGCAGGCGATCAAGCCGGGGTAGTGATGGCCATCTGCGAGCAAGACCCGACCGACTTATGCACGGAATGGGGTTTTGTTTGCCAAAAGATTCAAATCGACCAACAAGGCGCGCGCTGCCAAGCCGATTAGAGGAAAATTCATGCCGTCTGAACCTGCTCAAAACACGATTCAATATATAAGCAGCGCCCCCGCCAACGTTATGATTATGGGCGAACACAGCGTGGTTTACGGCCAACCCGCTCTAGTCGCAAGCCTGATTCCGCGTATCTATATTGAATGGTCACCACGAGACGATCAACAGCTCGAGATTATTTCAGAACTTGCACATTTCACCACGTCATTAAACAAGATTGAAGATCATCCTAAACTACGCTTTGTGCTGGCAGCTTTAAAAGCCTTTACCCCTCAACTATCTCAAGGTTGGACGTTACGCATTCACAGCGAGTTTCCAGATGATTGGGGATTAGGCAGTTCGGCGGCGGTGTTAGCGGCTTGCCTAGTTGGATTGGAAAGCATTAGCCAACAAGCCTTAACCACTTGGCAACGTTTTGAGATTGGGCATCGCTGCATATTGGATATTCAAGGTCGTGGTTCAGGTGCGGATTTGGCGGCTAGCTTAAGCGGCGGACTGGTATATTTTGATCCCAGCCATCAAGTCATTCAACCCATCAAAATTCCGCTGGATGTCTGTCTGGTTTATAGCGGCTACAAAACCCCCACCAGCGAAGTATTAGCCCACGTAGCCCAAACTTGGGCGGATCGCCCCGAAACACTGGAAAAATTATATCAACAAATGGGCGACTGCACGCGTACAGCTTATGAAGTCTTGATGCAAACACACTCAGCCCAAGACCTAGCCTTTTACCAGCAGATTAAACACTATCAACAACTCATGATCAAACTAGGGGTTAGCGACCCGACATTGGATGCCATTATTCACCAACTAAACGAATGCTTGCCCGCTGCCAAGATATCCGGTTCAGGATTGGGTGACTGCGTTATAGGCTTCGGCCATATCGACGCACTGCCACCCTATAAAATCATGAATACCCGCATTAGTTCACGTCCCGCTGAGTGTATTCCACAGCCAACTACAAATCACCAACCCAAGGTCACCCTATGAAGTCTTCCCAAGCCTTGAGCGCCCAACAAATTATCAAGCAATTAATCCCGAGCAAATCAACCACTAAAGCACAAGGTTTTGGCGAAGCGCCGGTTAATATTGCGTTGAGTAAATATTGGGGCAAACGTCAGGTATCTCTTAACTTACCCACCAATTCTAGCTTATCAATCAGTTTGCCAGGGCTGGGAACCCAAACTCATTTGAGCTTAGTTGAAAATAACGACAATACTGAGGACCAGGCCTGGTTGAATGGCAAACGTTTAGCTGGGGATTCAGAATTTGCAGGACGTTTAAGCCGCTATTTGGACTTGTTTCGTCCTGCTCATCATTATTTTAAAATCGACACCATTAACTCCGTGCCAACGGCTGCAGGTTTAGCGTCATCCGCTTCCGGTTATGCGGCCTTGGTGAAAGCTTTAAATGATTTGTTTGACTGGCAGCTCAATCAGCGTTCGCTGTCGATTTTAGCGCGCTTAGGTAGTGGTAGCGCAAGTCGGTCTTTGTTTGATGGCTTCGCTATTTGGCACAAAGGCCAAGCGGAAGATGGCATGGATTCGTTTGCCGAAGCCTTACCTGAAACTTGGGCGGGCTTGTGCATTGGTTTAGTCAAAATTGATACGACTGAAAAACCGATAGGTTCAACGGCCGGTATGCAGAAAACCGTCAACACTTGCGAGCTCTACCAGGCCTGGCCAACCCAGGCCGAACGTCAAGTTAAGCTGATTCAACAAGCGATTCAAGAGCACGACTTTACCTTAATAGGCGAAACCGCCGAACACAATGCCCTATCCATGCATGCCACCATGATCGCAACCTGGCCACCTATATTGTACTGGCAAGCCGAGTCTGTATTGGCGATGCAAAAGGTTTGGCAGTTACGCCAGCAAGGCGTTGAGGTTTACTTTACGATGGATGCGGGCCCGAACTTAAAACTGATTTTTCTGGAGCCAAATAAAAACGCGGTCAAGGCCGCGTTTCAAGAGTTAGATGTGATTCAACCGTTTGGTTAATGATCTTATTTGACAATTTTTAAGCTCGGACGTTTAGGCTTGTCAGATTTACTTGGGGTTGCCGATTCGTCTGGGTAAGCTTCCGGTGGAAATGGCATACCTTGACCATTTTCACGCGCAAAAATCGCATGCACCGCTTGCGGCGGCAACCCAATCTTACGTTCGACACCTTGAAAACGCGCGCGAAAGCTAATCCAATCATTGCCCAAATCAACCGCCTGAGCCGCCGTAGGCGACACATTTAGTACAATAAACCCTTCATCTACAAATTCACGCGGAACCTCTACCCCAGGGTAGTTAGCATCCACTTGCAGATGAGGCGTCCACTCATTATCAACAATCCATTGATAAACAGCTCGGATCAAATAAGGGCGGTTCGAAATCATGATAAAAATCCTATTACTTGCAACTTAATCAGTGATTAAAGCAATGCTTAAGCGTCATTCATATCCAACTCGTCATCCGACAAGCTTTCATTAAACATTTCACGCTCCATTAGACGATTTGAGTAGTCTGTAATCGCTTTAGCCGATTTTGGTAACTCAATCCCTAAGGAAGGCAAACGCCATAACAATACAGCCAAGCTTGCATCTACCAGCGTGTAATCATCGCTCATAAAGAAATCTTTATGTGCAAAAACCGGAATCATCTGAATTAAACGTTCGGTTAAATCACGACGCGCTCGTTTGACCGCATCAGCATTTTCATTGCGAACAATCGTTTCAACTAACGGATACCATTCGGTTTCAATTTGGCGTAATTGCTGGCGTGAGCGCGCTTTAGAGATCGGATCAACCGACATTAACGGTGGATGTGGATAACGTTCATCCAAATATTCGATGATCACTTGCGCATCATATAGAATCAATTCACGATCAACCAGTGTCGGTAAACTACCGTATGGGTTTAACTCCACTAAATCTTCCGGCATATTATCTGGATCGACTTCGATCACATCCATTGGAATGTCTTTTTCTTTTGCCACCAAACGGACACGATGAGAATTCGGACTACGAGGATCAGAAAACAGGGTCATAACCGAACGTTTTGTTAATGGAATATCCGACATAAAAGGCTCCTTCAGTGGCCAATGCATAAAAACGACTAAATAAGAATATTATACACCCCTTGTCAAGACCCAAGCCGATTGCCAATTAGATAAAGAGATTGTTTAGCGGTAACTGAAAGGACGTTATTGGAAATAATGGCTAGTGATAATGCTTAAAAATGACCCATTTCGACCAAGCGAAACCTAAAACTAAGCTGATCAATGAAAACAATACCAGCGTAAGAATCACTGGCCAGGCAAACACATCACCGAGCCAACCGATCCAAATACTCACCAACCCCATGCTTAGGACAAAGAAGGCATAGCCTTTTTTGTGCGGTTTCTTATCAAAAGTGTAATGCGCATTCAGAACATAAGACAAACTAGCCGCCACCAAAAAAGCAAGACCGTTTGAGGTTGCTTGATTTAAGCCCAGCATAAACAGCAGCGCAAATACGATCCAATGCGCAGCCGTGTTCGCTACACCCACCAAGCTATAACGACTTAACTGTTTGATCACGTCTTAGTATTCGTCTTCGACAATGTACAAAGGACGACCTTTACTTTCCAAGTAAATGCGACCGATATACTCACCGATGACACCCAACACAATTAACTGCGTGCTGCCCAAAAACAAAATCGCGGTAAACATCGAAGCATAACCTGGTAAGTCAACACCATAGATTAAGGTGCGCAGAATGATCCAAGAACCGTAAAAAATAGATAAGCACCACGCTACTAAACCAACGTATAGCCAAACTCGTAATGGTGCGGTCGAAAAGCTGGTAATCCCTTCTAAAGCTAGATTCCAAAGTTTCCATGCGTTAAAACTGGTTTGACCAGCTTGACGTTCATCACGCTGATATTCGATCGTATGTGTTTTAAAGCCAACCCATGCGAAAATACCTTTCATAAAACGCTGAGTTTCACCCATTAACTTAATCGCTTCAACACAACGACGTGATACCAATCGAAAATCCCCCACATTCTCTGGAATACGGTTAACTGAAATCTTATTATTGAGGCGATAAAAAAAATTGGCACTCCAGCGTTTGAAAAAGCTATCTTTACTCCGGTCGGTGCGCTTTGCAAGCACCACGTCTATGCCGTCTTCTCGCCAAATTCGTACCATTTCGGGAATAAGTTCAGGCGGATCCTGTAAATCCACATCCATCGGAATCAGGGCCTTACCATCAGCAAAATCGATACCGGCCGATAGAGCCGCTTCTTTGCCAAAATTGCGCGAAAAGTTAATGATGCGAATTTGCGGATAATCTAATTTGGCCTGCTGTAACACACCTAAAGTGTTATCACGACTGCCATCGTTGACAAATACTAACTCGTAACTTAAATCAAGACTTTTTAGAATCGGTTCAATCGTCGTTAAAAAAATCGGTATGACAGCTTCTTCGTTGTAGCAAGGCACCACAATCGATAAATCGACACGTGAGTCTAAATCCTGATCCAAATTCGATAACACCACGCCACGACCCTGACTGGAAATTGACGACTTTATTGATTGCATAACTTATTCCTCAATGACTTTAGCAAGCGCAACACCTCGGCCTTGCCATACCCATTCTAATTCCTTAAATTTGCGTTGTAATACGTCGGTTTTACCAAATACAATTTCACCGGATTTTGGCATTCTCATCGGTGTCAACTGTTCTGCGACCACATTAAAACTTGGCATTTCAATACAACAGGTCACGACCTCAAGCTCATTTGCCTTCACATAGTTCGCGGCTTCTACAATCGGTTTTTGCTGTAGCTCAGCTGCATAATTTAAAACTGCGTAGTTCAGTACCAAGGTCATTACAACACCAGCCATCACGACTTTTGTCGCAGTCCCCCACTTTACCCAAAAAAGTAATAGACCTGCTATGGCTAAGAATGCCATCCAGCTAAAATAGCCGGCTGTAATATATTGTGTCGCTTGACCATAAGTTTCAACCAAATATGGGTTTTTCTCGCTCGCCATTAACCATTCTATAAGCCAAGGTACACTAGCCAAGAAAGCAGCCACTATCAACAAGGTTAATCCCAAGCCCCAACGGGTACCGTTTTGTCTTACAAAATAAGCCATCGCAATAATAACCGGCGGCACACCATACATTAAATAATGCGGCAACTTAGTTGCGGCGAGGGTAAAAAACACTAACACCAATAAAAACCAAATCCCCATCACCTGCCATAGAGATGACTGCTTAGACCAGTTCCACCAAGGCCGCATAGCTTGAATCAGTAACGGAAAAAATGGCAACGTTAAAAATACTAGAGCAACAATGTAATAAAGTGGATTGCCACTGTGACCCTCCATGGGGTTCATAAAACGACCTACATTATGAACGCCAAAAAATTCGTTAATAAAATCTTGGCCAAATAACGCCACCTGTAGCACATACCAAGGTAGTGCAATCAGTATCAGTAATAACCACCCTTTCCAGGCTAAAATCATTTGTTTTAAAGTGATCCACTTACGCCCAATCACCAGGTGTACAAATAACGCACCGGCCACAACCACTAAAGCAATTGGACCTTTAGCTAAGATTCCAAAACCGGTCCAAATAAACGCCCAATTTAAATCTGATTCACGCTGACTAGTTAGGAAGTCCAATGCTTTATACATGGCTAAAGAAATAAATAGAATCAACCATGCATCTGGAATGGCCGCTTTAAAAATTACCGCCATGCCCGCGCTGAAAAACCCTATCCAAATACTTAGCCAGGCAGTTTGGTGGTCGACATGACGCTGTAAGAACTTGAAAGTGACCCACAACCAAATACCCAACGCTACAAGCGATGGTAATCGATAAGCCAAGTTGCCATCTCCGACTAAACCCAATCCAATTGATTGTAGCCAATACATCAAAACGGGTTTATGAAAGAAAGGTTCGCCATTGAGCATAGTGGCCCACCATTGTCCACTTAACACCATTTCACGAGAAACGGCAGCGTAAGCTCCCTCGTCCATGTCAAATAAAGGTAAATAAAAGGCCGGCCATAAATATAAAAATATCATGATGAGCGTGAAAAAAACCAACAGCACTAACTTAGTTTGGTTTTCCCCTATAAGAAAGCTTTCTATTTTCGACTGGAGAGATGGGGTTTGATCTGATGACGTCACACTGATTACCTGTGAAAAGAATAAAAAATGGCAATTACTAGGGCTTATTCTACATAGCTCAATATCTGAAACCAGCCGTTAAGCCAGTTTAAAGAAGCCCTATTTAGCGAAGCAATGTTAACAGAAATATTTGGAAAGTCTAACCAGGAATGGCGACCAAGTGGTTTAGTAGGCGTTCATTGAAATCAACATTCAACTCAGTAGCGTTGTTGAATATAGCGTTTAAACGTCAATAGTTCGGTATGGATCTGCTTAATTTTGTCAAGTGAATTAGTAGCAACATCTTCCTGTACCGCACTTTCTATTAAGTCTTGGGTGTAATTTGCTTGGCTTAAACGTGCTTTTGCACCAGGAATGGTATAGCCCTGCTCATGCAGCAAGCTTTTAATTTCAATTAAAAGCTCTACATCCGCTTTTTGATAATAGCGCCGACCGCGACGTTTGTTCGGGTTAAGTTGAGGAAACACTTGCTCCCAGTAACGCAATACGTGAGATTTGAGCTGACAAATCTGACTGACCTCACCGATGGTGAAGTACTTTTTGTCCGGTAGATTAATTTCTAACTGCGGTTGCGTACTGGATTTCGTGCTAGGCATTATCTATTTGCGCTCTCAATTTTTGTCCTGGCTTAAAGGTTACCACACGACGAGCAGTGATCGGCACCTCTTCACCAGTGCGAGGGTTGCGCCCTGGACGTGAGTTTTTGTCTCTCAATTCAAAATTTCCAAACCCAGAAATTTTAACGCATTCGCCACCGACCAATACATCGGTAATTTCTTCGAAAAATTGTTCAACTAACTCTTTGGATTCACGCTTATTAAACCCATACATATCCGCTAGTGATTCCGAAATTTCGGCTTTTGTTAAAGTGGCCATGAATTTTATCCTTTATCTTAGTTGGGCACCCACCGCTTGGTGAGTTTTTTCAATAATTTTTTGAATTAACGCATCGACTTCTTCATCTTGTAAAGTTCGATCATGGTGTTGGATTTTTAAACTCAAGGCAACGCTCTTATGAGTTTCGGCTACCCCCTGTCCTTGGTAAATATCAAATACCTGCACGTTTTTAAGTAAGTCCGAATCAACCTGATAAATCGCATCTGTTAAGGCTTGGGCTGAGACGCTTCTTTCCACCAGTAAGGCTAAGTCGCGCTGTACTTCTGGAAATTTAGAAATGCCACTCACGACCGGTACTTGCATGGTTAACAAACTATCCATGAAGATCTGGAACATAAATACCGAGCCATTCAAACCAAAGCTTTTTTGCCACTGTGGATGCAATTGACCCATGATACCAACATGCTGGTCGCCCAGCATAATCGCCGCGCACTGACCTGGATGAAACTCTGGTGACTGAGTAGTGACGAAACGCACTTGACCGTGCAAATGACTCATCGCCAATAGGTTTTCTACATCACCTTTTAAATCAAAAAAGTCCACCGAACGCGAGTTTTCACTCCAACCAAAAGGCGCCACATCACCACAAATCGCACCACCGATTACTGGGGTTTGTTGAATTTCTGTATTTTCACGGCTAAAAATCAAACCGGTTTCAAATAGACGCACGCGACTTTGTTGACGTTTTTGATTGTAACTAATGCTTTGCAACAAACCAGGGAAAAGGCTGGTGCGCATGGCTTTCATGTCTTCAGAAATGGGGTTCTGTAACAACACATAAGGAATTTCAGGCGAAAGTTTTTGCAACGCAGTTTCTTCTACAAAACTATAGGTAATCACCTCATGATAACCTCGCTGCACCATCGCCTGACGTAGCATTTGTGTGTCTTGCTCCGACTCAGGTAAAGGCTTCAAACTCAATGGCATATTCACTTGAGATGACGACAAATTGTTATAGCCATACACCCGTGCAATTTCTTCAATCAAATCGACTTCAATTTGCATATCAAAACGATAAGAAGGTGCAACCACCTGCCAACCGGATTGAGTTAACGATACATCACAACCCAACCGAGTCAAAATGTCTGTAATAAACTGATCTTCGATTACGGCACCAAGTAGTTGATGTAAGCGTGCTCGACGTAATTCAATCACGCTGGCTTGTGGCATCGCGCTGACATCCATTACTTTTACCCACTCAGAAACCTTGCCACCAGCAATTTGCCCCAATAGGTCCAAGGCTCTGGCTAAAGCTCGCTCAGGCAGCAAGGGATCGACACCACGTTCAAAACGATGTGACGAATCGGTATGCAAGCCATACTGACGAGCCTTACCCACAATCGCTAAAGGTGAGAAATGTGCACATTCAAAAAATAAACGCTGGGTTGAATCGGTTACCGATGTCGCCAGGCCACCCATAATACCGGCTAATGCAATGGCACCTGAATCATCCGCAATTACTAGGGTATTATCTTTAAGCGTGAGTTGTTTTCCATCTAGCGTAACAATTGATTCGCCTTGTTTGGATAGACGCACTTGAATCTTGCCTTGGAGTTTATCCGCATCAAACGCGTGCATCGGCTGACCCAGTTCCAACATGACATAGTTGGTGATATCCACCGTTAAACTAATCGGGCGTAAACCTGAACGTTCTAAACGCTCTATCATCCAATCCGGCGTCGATGCGTTGGCGTCATAACCCTCGACGATACAACCCAAATATTTAGGGCAGGCCTGGTGGTTATCGACCATGACTTGCTGATTACACACCCCTACTGACTTAACTTGATAATCGGCATAAGGCTGTTTGAATTCTGCACCACTGACGACCGCCAACTCGCGCGCTAAACCTTCAACACTTAAACAATCCGCACGATTGGGTGTTAAGTCGACATCAATCATCATGTCATCTAGGTTTAAATATCGGCGAATATCTTCACCAATCGGGGCATCTTCGGCCAATACTTTTAAGCCGTCGTAATCTTGTTCTAAGCCCAACTCATCGCCTGAGCACAACATGCCAAATGACTCAACACCGCGTAACTTGGCTTTCTTAATTTTAAAATCACCCGGCAGTTTCGCCCCTACTACCGCACAAGGAACTTTCATCCCCACCACAACATTGGGGGCACCGCACACGATTTGCAAAAGCTCATCTTGGTCAACATCCACTTTGGTTACGTTCAATTTTTCAGCATCTGGATGTTTCTCTACCGCTACCACTTGACCCACCACCACACCCGAAAATTCAGGTGCAACAGATTCAAGCGCATCGACTTCTAGTCCGGCTAAACTTAAGGCTTCCGCCAATGTATTTGAATCCCAATCTGGATTAACCCAGCTTCTTAACCATTGTTCACTTAATTTCATTGCTATAACTCATTCAAAATTCGATTTTGTGCCTTGCGAACAAAGCACCAGGCCTGCTTATTTAAATTGCTTTAGGAAACGTAAGTCGTTTTCAAAAAACTGACGTAAATCTTTCACGCCATAACGCAACATAGCTAAGCGTTCAACACCTAAACCAAAGGCTAGGCCAGTATATTCTTCGGGGTCAATGCCAACATTTTTCAGTACATTTGGATGCACCATGCCACAACCCAACACCTCAACCCAACGCCCGTCACCAAATAAGTCAGTCGCAATATCGACTTCAGCCGAAGGCTCAGTAAATGGGAAATAAGATGGTCTAAAACGGGTTTTTAGTTTTTCGTCTTCAAAGAAATGACGTAAAAAGTCCGTCAATAAGTTCATTAATTGCGCAAAGTTGGCGTCTTTTTCAACAATCAAACCTTCAATCTGATGAAACATTGGGGTATGGGTTTGATCTGAGTCACAACGATACACCCGACCTGGCGCAATAATGCGAATCGGTGGCTGACTGTTTTCCATAATACGAACTTGCACGCCTGAGGTGTGAGTTCGTAATACGGTCGATTCGTCAATATAAAAGGTATCGTGCATCGCACGCGCTGGATGGGTTTCTGGAATATTTAAAGCACCAAAATTATGCCAGTCATCTTCAATTTCAGGTCCGGTGGCGACTTCAAACCCGGAGCGAGAAAACAAGGATTCAATACGACGCAATGTACGTGTGACTGGATGCAACCCACCCAGGTCTAAGCGTCGGCCTGGTAAAGTGACGTCTATCGACTCTTGTGCCAACTTAGCTTGTAACTTAGCCGATTCAAGTTCAGTTTTTTTATTAGCAATTAGCTGCTGAATGCTTTGTTTCGCTTCGTTAATCCACTGTCCGGCTAATGGACGCTCTTCAGCACTCAATTGTCCGAGCGTCTTCATAAGCCCAGTTATTTGAGCTTTCTTACCTAAGAACTCGACACGCAGCTGATCTAAATCAGCCAATTCAGTGGTTTTCTCAATTGTTTGTTTGGCGTGATCTAGAATGTTTTGAAGGGTTGATTGCATTAGACTTTTCCATAGTAAAACCATTTGTAAATCGATTTCAGGCCACCAGGCCTGGTGGTTAAATCCACTTACAAATAACTCACTTTAAAATGTGTGACAAAAAAGGGGCATGATGCCCCTTCCCTTTGAACCTTGCTTGATGCTTAGGCTAAAGCCGCTTTCGCTTTTTCAGCTATCGCAGCAAACGCTGGCGCATCATGAATTGCGATGTCAGACAACACCTTACGATCCACTGCTACACCCGCTTTGCTCAAGCCGTTGATGAAACGGCTATATGTCATACCATTGATGCGTGCCGCAGCGTTAATACGCGCGATCCACAAACGACGGAATTGACGTTTTCTTTGACGACGGTCACGGTATGCATATTGACCCGCTTTAATAACCGCTTGATTGGCTGTAGTAAATTGCTTGCGACGGGCACCGTAGTAACCTTTCGCAGCCTTCATTACCTTCTTGTGGGCTTTACGCGCCACAACGCCTCTTTTCACTCTTGCCATGTTCTAATCTCCTTGACTATAGGTACGGTAGCATACGACGAACCATTGCCACATCGTGGTCATGGATCATGTTAGGCGCACGTAATTGGCGCTTACGCTTGGTCGACTTTTTAGTCAGGATATGACGCAAGTGAGCTTGTTTACACTTGAAACGGCCTGAACCAGTTTTTTTGAAGCGCTTAGCTGCGCCACTGTGTGATTTAATTTTTGGCATGTCAAACTCCGCATTTGGACATTATAGTTAGTGGTTAACAACCCTATCTATTTTGTCTGCCTTTAAACAAACAACCTCTCAACGTATCACCGTCAAGAGGTCAGTCGGAACAACGAACAGCACTGAGGGAGCTGCACCAGTCAATTAACCCGAGGGTTAAGAGCCGATTGTTGTAGTGGGTTTCAGTAAATTAAAATTTACTTACTTACCTTTTTTTGTTGGCGCAATCATCATTTGCATCTGACGACCTTCCATCTTAGGTTCTTGTTCAACGGTCGCAACCTCTTGAACATCTTCCCGAACACGCGCCAACATTTTCATTCCCAGTTCCTTATGAGTGATTTCACGACCACGGAACCAAATGGTTACCTTGACGCGATCACCCTGTTCAAGAAAACGCATCAGGTTGCGAAGCTTTACCTGATAGTCCCCTTCCTCAGTTCCTGGGCGAAACTTAACTTCTTTTACTTGCACTTGCTTTTGATTTTTCTTAGCATCGTGCTGTTTTTTCTGTTGCTGATAAATATATTTACCGTAGTCCATAATTCGGCATACGGGCGGGTCGGCTTTCGCTGTAATTTCTACTAGATCCAAACCAGCTTCGGCCGCCATTTCTAAGGCTTCAGCAATGGATTTAATCCCCGCTTGCTCACCGTCCTGATCAATTAAACGCACCTCTTTAGCGGTAATCGCTTCGTTGATATTATCCTTAGGTGCTTCGGGTTGTTGTGGTCTTGGTCGACCTCTTCTTACAGCGATAGTTTTATCCTCCAACCATTATATTCAATGCACTTGGTCCACATTACGACCTAGATTCGAAATATCTCGCATCAACAAGTCCAACATGGCATCTAGAGAATAACTTCCTAAGTTATCTCCACCTCGTGCTCTCACATTTACCGTGCCGTCCTGTACTTCTTGGTCACCTACGACCAAAATATAAGGCACACGTTGTAAAGTATGTTCGCGAATTTTAAACCCAACCTTTTCATTTCTCAAGTCTGTTTCGACTCTAAACCCCTGTTTTTTCAGATTTTCAGCAAATTTAGCCGCATAATCTGCATGGGTTTGCGAAATTGGCGCGATCACGACTTGAGTCGGCGCTAACCAGGTTGGGAATTTTCCTTCGTAATGTTCAATCAAAATCCCTACGAAACGTTCCAACGAACCTAAAATGGCTCGGTGAATCATGACGGGGTGATGTTTTTCGTTATCCTGACCGACATAAACCGCATCTAAACGCTCGGCCTGTGTCATTGAGAAGTCTAATTGAATCGTGCCACACTGCCACACACGCCCAATACAATCACGCAAGCTAAACTCAATCTTTGGGCCGTAAAACGCGCCCTCACCGGGTTGCAAGTCGTAGCTCAATCCGGCATCTTTCAAAGTTTGCTCTAAAGCCGATTCGGCTCGATCCCAAACTTCATCACTACCCACACGCTTTTCTGGACGGGTTGAGAACTTAACTTCAATTTGGTCAAAACCAAAATCAGCGTAAGTGCGGTAAACCATGTCAATGCAAGCCTGAACTTCCGACTTAATCTGATCTTCGGTACAGAAAATATGTGCATCATCCTGGGTAAACGAGCGCACACGCATTAAGCCGTGTAGCGTACCTGACGATTCATTACGGTGCACGGTTCCAAACTCAGCCACTCGCACTGGTAAATCACGATAACTATGCAACTGACGGTTATAAACCATAATATGACCGGGACAATTCATCGGCTTGACTGCATAATCACGATGCTCAGTATGCGTAGTGAACATATTGTCTTTAAACTTGTCCCAGTGGCCGGACTTTTCCCACAACACACGATCCATAATTAACGGAGTACGAATTTCGTCATACCCATGCTGACCCAGCTGCTCGCGCATGTAATCTTCTACCACGCGATACAAGGTGGTGCCTTTAGGGTGCCAAAATGCCATACCTGGCGCAATATCTTCAATATGAAATAAGTCCAACAATTTACCAAGTTTACGATGATCGCGCTTCTCGGCTTCTTCCATCATGGTTAAATAGTCGGCTAACTCCTGCTTTGAAGCAAATGCAACACCATAAATACGCTGCAGCATTTTATTGCTAGAATCACCACGCCAATAAGCACCCGCTAGATGAGTCAACTTAAAGGCTTTGATATGTGTCATATTCGGCACATGTGGGCCACGACACATATCAACATATTCTTCGTGATGATAAAGACCGAATGCTTTTTCATCCGGCAAATCAGCAACCAGTTCAAGCTTATAATCTTCATTACGAGCTTTAAACGTGGCAATCACCTCATCACGAGGGGTCATTTTCTTTTCAACCACGTAACCTGTTTTGGCCAAAGCTTGCATACGCTTCTCTAGGGCATTCAAGTCATCTGGCGTAAGCGATTCTTCGGTTTCAACATCATAATAAAACCCATTATCGATTACCGGACCAATCGCCATTTTTGCATCTGGATGCAATTGCTTTAATGCATGTCCTAATAAGTGCGCACAAGAGTGACGCATGATGTGCAAGCCATCTTCATCTTTAAGCGTGATGATCTGTAAATTCGCATCATCTTGAATTAGATCTGAAGCGTCCATTAAACGATTATTAACACGCCCAGCAATCGTCGCCTTCGCCAAGCCAGAACCTATGTCCTGCGCCACCTGCATAATTGACACAGCGGAATCGTACTGTTTTTTTGAGCCATCAGGCAAAGTAATAACGGGCATATATCTCTCACAACCAATTGATTGAAAAATGAAAACGTTAAATTATAGCACGGAATAAGCAAACACTTAATCCGCTAAACTTATATTTCGTCGACTAACTAAGCATTGACCAGCTCTTGAGCTTTGTCAATAATCGTCAAAAATGTATCTTGGGTTAGGTTGAAACGCTCTAAAACCCGCAGGGTTGTAGCGTTAATTTTTTCACTATCACTTTGAACCAACCCATTTCGTCCCTGAACATATAAGGCCCCGACTTCGGCCAGAAAACCTACGTAAGCCGGGCGCTGAAAGTCTGTTTCAAGCAAATGTGGGGAGTGATGACCCAACACCCCCATGTAAACGTCCTTAGGAAACCCCCAGGTTTTTAATAAACGCGCGCCAATATTAGCGTGTGAAAAACCCAGCATTTTATTCTCCAAGGTCACAAGTGCTGAAAGCTTGTGATGGCTGGCTTCCAGTACTGCTTTATAATCAACAAGGTCGCTTTGCAGCAACATATACTGGCCAACTTCATGCATCAGCCCTATCATAAACCCATAGTAAGGGTTCATTTTCAAACCGGCTGTCTTGGCTAAACCAGAGCCAATATGCGCGGCCAATAGCCCATGCTGCAAAAACACCTCTTGATCCAAGGCCGGATCGGGTTGAAAGGCCTCACTATAATTAATGGCTAAGGCTAACACGCGTAAATCATTCACCCCCAGGCGCGCAATCGCCTCCGGCAGGGTTGTGATCTCTTTACCCATTTGATATTTTGAGGAGTTAACCGCCTTAAGCAGGCCGGTGGTTAAACGGACGTCTTGCATAATTACTTGCGCCACTCGATCCACGTGTACACCGGCTGGATCTGACAATAATTTATTAAGCTTAAGTAACGCCTCCGGCATATGTGGCAAACGCTTTACTTCAGCCAGTGCACCCACTAACTGCTTGGTTGTAATTTGAGACACCCGCTCGCTCCAGTCAAATCAAAAGGGTTAAAATTTTACAGCAAAACAATTGAGCGAATATTAAAAATGGAACTTCAAATTTAACTCTAGCATGTCAAGCATTCGCTCTGTTTCCTCCCCATAGAATTAAATTTTCGCTATAATCAGCGTTTTGCAAAATACTGTCCACAAAACAGTCGAAACTATTTAGGTGTAAAGCGACCGTGTTTCAATCGGTTACACCGTACATAAAGGGTAATACAATGAACTTAGATCAAGCTCGTTTTTTCATGGTTGAACAACAAATCCGTCCGTGGGACGTCCTTGATCCCTTGGTACTCGATCTACTTTCTGAGCTTCCACGCCATGATTTTGTGACAGCTGACCAACAAACTCTGGCCTACTCAGACACTGAACTACCCATTGGAGAAGGCCAATTCATGTTGGCTCCCAAGTTGGAAGCGCGAATTATGCAGGCTCTGGATGTGCATGAAGATGATAAGGTATTAGAAGTCGGCACGGGAAGTGGCTACATGACCGCCATGTTAGCAAGCTTAGCAAACCAAGTAACCAGTGTTGAACTGTTTGAAAGCCTACAAAAAACAGCCGCTGGACGCTTAACCCAGTTTAATAACATTGACCTAAAACTCGGGGATGCCAGCCAGGCTTGGCCGGATCAACAAACCTATGATGTCATTGTGCTCACGGGCTCTTGTGCCACCCTACCTGAAAGCTATAAAACTCAACTTAACTTAGGCGGCCGCTTGTTCGCAATTGTAGGCCAAAGTCCGGCTATGCAAGCCGTATTGGTAACACGTATTAGTGACCAAGAGTGGCTAGAAGAATCTTTATTTGAGACCGACGTACCCGCTTTAGTTCACGCTGAAGCTAAACCAAAATTCGAGTTTTAAACGCCTACATCAATGAGATACAAAAAAGCCACGCGAGAACGTGGCTTTTTTGTATCTGGGAATGCCATGTTAATTAAACAATTAGGATGTCTTTTTTATTAAATTTTTAAAGGCTAATAAATCCGAACGTAATGCTAAATCAGCTGGATAAGGATCAAAGATCAATTGATCTTGAAGATACTCCACTTCATATTCATCCACCCATTGTTGTAACAACTTCATCATCGCGACCAAGGGAACAATACCTTGCCGAAACTCATCAAGTGTATCGCGATACAATTCTTTCTGGCTAGGCCCTAAATGGTTTTTAACGAATCCATATAAATGCTCCAGAACATTCAGCATATTACTACGCTGCGTCTTAGTCGCGAGTGCTTGATAAAGCAAGGTTTGATATTGTTCGATAACCTGCGCCCAGTTATCCAAACTGGCCTGAGCAACAATCGGCCCCATCTTGCGGTAAATCGCTTCATTTTTCGATAGCAATAAAAATTTATGTTGACGATGAAAGGTTTGCAAATGCACCAGGCCTGGTGCTTGGCTCAAAAATACGCGCCAGCGTGCCTGCGTAAACAGCTGCAGAACAAAATTTTCTCGCAACCAAGGGTCTTGCAACCGCCCCTCATCTTCAACCGCCAGGTGGGGTATCGCTTGTTGCAAAGCTTGCGTAAACAAACCCTGACCGATACCTTTATCAGACCCCAACCACTCACCGGTTGGACGATATATTTTGATTCGATCCAAGCCGCAAGAAGGTGATTTAGATTTAACCACGGCGCCATCAATGCCTTTCTTCTGCAAACGCGCGACCATCTTATGATTATAATCCAATAAACCTTCCGTATAGTCGGCACCCGACTTGCCACCTAGTACTCGCAACTCACCGTCAACTCGACATAAGCGCACACTTTCACGAGGCGTTCCCATCGCCGCATCTTCGGGGCAAAAAGGTACAAAGTCGACATACTTGGCCAACCGATCCGTGACAAAATCGTCTTGTGCATGACCACCGTTATAACGACATTTCACACCCAACAAACAATTCGACACCGCTAACTGAACTTTTGGATAAGTTGACTTAGTCATATCTACTCCTTTCACCAGGCTTGGTGCTAAGCGGCTGGTTGAGTTGTAATTGCATCAACGCAGACGCTTAAATAATACAAACGCAATCGCTAATAAAATCAACGATGGCACAAATGCACCCATAATGGCCGGCAGTTGATACACCACACTTAAATTACCCAGCATTTGGTTTAACAAATGAAATCCGAGACCAATTAATACACCGATAAAAATTCGTTGCCCCATGCTAACTTGGCGCTGAGACCCAAAAATGAGCGGAAACACTAGCGCAATCATGCCCAAAATGGAAATCGGCGTTGCCACTTTGCGCCAAAACTCTAATTGATAAACACTGGCATCCAAATCATTGGCTTGTAAAAACTGAATGTAACGGTACAGCTCATCTACACGAAGATAGCGCGACTCAATCTGTAGTCGCTCTAACAACCCCGGATCGACTGGAAACACCGCCATTAAACTGGCGCTTTTAGATACTTGCCAATTCAGACTGCGTAAAGCTTCACCGTAACGCACTTGATCCTCTAACGCCAGTTTTTGACTGCTCAAGTCAGTAAGTTTCCATTGCTCGCCTTCGTATTGCGCTCGCTTAGCTTGAATCACACCCGTGATCGACTGCCCATTTAACTCATAAATTGTGATGCCTCGCATTTCACGGGTCGATACCACATTTTGTACACTGATTAAACGATTGGGCTCCTTCATCCAAAATCCGGCGTCACCCCCAACCGATATATTTTTCTGCAAGCCTTCGGCTCGAACTTTTACCGCATAAGCCTCACTTTTAGGCGCTACTAATTCCCCAAAAATCGCCACTACTACCCAAAGAAGTATCACGGTTTTGATTACCGCCCAGAACAATCGACCAATCGACCAGCCAGTCACGCGCAACACTGTTAATTCCGCATGATTCGCCAAGCCACCTAAACCAATCAAGGTACCAATTAACAAAGCCACCGGAAAAATTTCATAACCAAACACAGGCATTTTAAGGAGGGAGTACAGGGTGCCTTGCGATAAGCTATAGGTGTCCGACAAGCGACCTAACTGCATCATGAACTCGCCAAACCCTAAAATCACCAACAATACCAGCAATACCAACAAGGAATGGCTTACCACCACCGCGCCTAAATAACGCTCAATCCGATTCATTTTGCCGCCTTGAATTTATTAGCACCTGTCCAAATTTTGGATGAGCCACCGAACGCATAAACCAAGAACAACACGGGCACCACCCACAGTCCCAGCTCAACAGGCCAACTCCCGGATTTAACCAAATCACTAATCGTAATCATGGATTGCATATAAAACACATACAAAACAATCGCAATAAACAACTTCGCAAACCGACCTTGCCGTGGCTCAGTCTTACTCAACTTAAGCGCCACCAAGCCCAGTACCAATACACTTAATGGCACGGCCAAACGCCATTGCAACATAGCTTGCTCTTCTATATCCTGGCTCTGCCATAACTCAAGTGTACTCTTTTCTTGGCGTTTGGGTTGCGCCACACTAGCCTGCAGCTCAGGTAAAAAGCCATCAAAACGCTCAAACTCGCGCACACTTAATTGCTCACCACCTAATAAACCTTCATAGCTCACGCCATTCAACAACACTAATGCGAGACGAGCTTTTTTCCATTCAAAAAAGCCACGCGGCGCCATGATCGTTTGATCACGCCCATCCTCAACTAAACGAATCCAAACATCGGTCATCTCCCCGTCTCGACCAATCGTATGCGCATACAACACACCATTTGATTGCGGCAGTGTGTTAAACCGTCCTTCCACCAGGCCTGCTAAGGGTGCCGTCACTTGCGCCTCGGCAATTAAAGCTCGCTCAGTTTTAATGGCCCAAGGCGTTAACCAGAGGGTTACTGCCGCAGTCAAAAGCACCATCGGAATCAAAAACCGCGTCATGATTTTCTGAAAATAACCCGTGCCAATTCCGCAACTATTTAACACCACCACTTCTCGGTCTTGATATAAGCGCCCCATAGCTAACATCACGCTTAATAACGCGACCAACGGCAATATCAACTCCAGCGCCGTCGGAATTTGTAACAGCAAAACCTGAAATACTATAGAGGCTGGCAACTTGCCCTCTACCGCTTTCGCCAATAATCGAGTGGCTTCGCTACCAAAGGTGATTAATAACAGCACCGCCAAAACCGCAAAAAACGTGGCCGTCAGCTCTTTGTAAAGATATTTATCGAGAATGCGCAAAATTGAGCTCGCTCACGTTAAAATGTTTCATAAATTCGTTCATTATAAAGTAACCCAGTCTATAAATGTCTGACCGAAAAGGAATTACACAATGAAAAAAATCCATTTTAACTTAATCCCCAATCCAAACCTGACTAACTTCGACACCCTAGTTTTACCCGTGTTTGACAAAGGTCGATCTATTAGTGCGGCCGCCAGTTTTGGTTTACATGAACTGATTGAAAAGCTTGATGCACAAGATGACTTTAAAGGTAAGTGCGGTCAAACCTTAATGCTATTAAATCAAAACCTCCTCAATGGTGCGCGCTTATTGTTAGTTGGCCTTGGTGACCCAGATAAATTGACCGCTAAAAGCTATATTAGCGCAATCCAAGCGATGGCCAAAGCGCTTGACAACAGCGGTGCTTGCCAGATTCTCGACACCACTCATTTGGCGACACCAAGCGATCAGCTTGGTCAGTGGGGACTTTTCCAAAACAGTTTAATTCTGCAACGTAGTTTTTATGACTATGCCCACGCCAGCCGTGGCGAACATACCGCCAAAGACCCGAAATTAAGCCAAGTCACGTTTATGTCTGAAGACAGTCAAGAATACAAACTAGCGGTGTCACAAGGTCAAGCGACCGCAATTGGCATGGCGTTAACCCAAGACCTCGCCAACATGCCGAGCAACTTCTGCACCCCCGCTTATTTGGCCGAAACCGCGATTGAACTCGGTAAACAGGCGGGCTTTAACGTTCAAGTATTAGAGCGTGAACAAATGCTTGAAATGGGCATGGGGGCCTTTATGTCAGTTGCTCAGGGTACCGACACCCCACCCAAAATGATTTCGATTCAATACCAAGGTGGCTCAGCGGATCAAGCCCCAATTGCACTAGTAGGCAAAGGCGTAACCTTTGATACCGGCGGTATTTCACTTAAGCCTGGCGCCAGTATGGATGAAATGAAATACGATATGGGTGGTGCGGCCACGGTACTAGGTGTATTCCAAGCATTGGCCGAGCTTAAGCCTAATATTAATGTGGTCGGTGTGATCCCGTCTACTGAAAACATGCCCTCTGGCAATGCGGTCAAGCCGGGCGATGTGGTTACATCCTTGTCGGGTCAAACCATTGAAGTATTAAATACCGATGCCGAAGGTCGCTTGTTATTGTGTGACGCCCTCACCTATGCACAGCAAACTTACCAACCAGGCCTGGTGATTGATATCGCCACCTTAACGGGCGCTTGTATTATTGCGTTGGGCAACCATGTTTCGGGCTTACTAGGGAACGACCAAGCATTGATTGACCAACTGTTAAAAGCAGGTAACACAACTTATGATCGTTTCTGGCAACTGCCACTAGGCGAAGAATGGGATGAGCAGCTTAAATCAAACTTTGCGGATATGGCCAACATTGGGGGTCGCGAAGCCGGTACAATTACTGCCGCTCAGTTTTTAGCACGCTATACCAAAGACGTTAAATGGGCACACTTGGATATTGCCGGAACGGCTTGGCAGTCGGGCGCGAACAAAGGGGCATCCGGTCGCCCAGTACCCGCCTTAGTTGAGTTCATCCTTCAACAAGCGCAATCCTAAAATGAGCCAAGACGTTGTCTTTTATGTGCTGAGCAGCAGCGACCTAGCTTCGCGTGAGCGTTTTCTAACTAAGCTGCTGCTTAAAACTCAGCAGCAAAAACGTCGCGTTGACGTGCGTTTTGCACACATTCAAGAGGCTGAACGCTTTGATCAGACCCTTTGGGCTCAGCCGCCACATAGTTATCTGCCGCACGCTGTCGAACAGGCGCTACCTGCGCCTATTCAATTGTTTGGGGCGGAAATTACACGTAGCTGTCAAGATGTGTTGATTAATTTACATCCAAACTTATCTTCGGAGTTTCAAAATTATCAACGCACCATTGAGGTATTAGATCAATCTGCGGAACTCATTGAAAAAGGACGCCAGCGCTGGCGTGAATATAAAGAACAAGGCTTTGAACCAACCCTGCATAAAATTGAAAGCTAAGCACCAGGCCTGGTGCTTAGCTTTACTCTAACGCGCCTCATAGTTAAGAGGCGTTTGCTCTATCCAAATCAATACCGTGTTTACGAATTAAATAATATAAATTTTCACGCCTTAAACCTAATCGGTCAGCGGCCATTTTTACATTGAAGTCCGATTCATTAAGCACACGTTTAACCAATTGCGCTTCAAAATGGTCTTTGGTGACTTTTAAGCCATCTTCTTCCAAAGTCGAATTAAAGTGAATCGCATAAGTACCTTCATCTTGTAAACTACGTTCCGCATCAAAGAACATCAAAGAACGCTCAATCGCGTCGACTAACTTTTCCACCGAAACCGGTTTTTCAAAAAAGTCAAACGCGCCCTGACGAATCGCTTGCACGGCGGCCTCTTGTTTATCTCGACCTGTTAATACAATAATTTTTATCGCCGGGTGACGTTCCAAAATTTCACGCATGGTATCCAACCCCGCTTCCATCGAGTCAGGTTTAGGCGGTAGCCCCAAATCTTGAATCACGCAACGAATGTCTACATGATCTTCCAAAACCTTCAAAGCGCTATAACGATCTTCAGACGTTAGAACATCGTAGCCTTTTAAACTCAAAACCGAACTTAACATCTTGCTTAAAGCTAAATCATCTTCGACAATCAGTAACTGCGTTGGTTGCATATCCATTCACTCTCTTTTAAAGCGGATTCCGAGCGGACTCCATCCAATTTTTTTGATTATATCACCTGATAATTAGCAGGGGATTCATTCTGCACCAGACTCGCAAAAAATTAACCATCCGTCTATAATCGAACCACAATTGCCTCAAGGATTGATATGGACATCACCGAACTTTTAACTTTTAGCGTTCAACAAGATGCCTCCGACTTGCATTTATCAGCCGGTCTTGCCCCTATGTTACGCACCCAAGGCGATGTGCGTCGGATTGACACGCCAGCCTTAGACGCCGACACCATTCAAACCCTAATATACGGCATTATGAATGAAGTTCAACGTCAACAGTTTGAACGCGACCTAGAAGCAGATTTTTCATTTGAGCTGCCAGATATCGCACGCTTTCGAGTAAACGTGTTTAAGCAAAATCGTGGTATAAGTGCTGTATTTCGCACTATTCCAAGTCAAGTTTTAACACTTGAACAGTTAAACGCACCGGATATTTTTAAAGAACTCGCGTTAATGCCGCGTGGTTTAGTTTTAGTCACCGGACCGACAGGTTCTGGCAAATCAACTACGCTGGCCGCGATGGTGGACTTTATTAACCAAAATCAATATGCACATATATTGACCATAGAAGACCCTATTGAATTCGTTCACACACCCATGCGTTGTTTAATTAACCAGCGTGAAGTTCACCGAGATACCCTAAGCTTCAACAATGCGTTGCGCTCAGCACTAAGAGAAGACCCAGATGTAATTCTGGTAGGCGAATTACGTGACCTTGAAACGATTCGCTTGGCTTTAACGGCAGCTGAAACAGGCCACTTGGTATTTGGTACCCTACACACTAGTTCGGCCGCTAAAACCATTGATCGTATTATTGATGTATTCCCCGCCGAAGAAAAGCAAATGGTTCGTTCAATGCTAGCTGAGTCTCTACGAGGGGTTATATCTCAAACCCTTCTTAAATCTCTAAATGGTGGCCGTGTGGCGGCACATGAAATCATGCTAGGCTCATCGGCTATTCGTAATTTAATTCGTGAGGATAAAGTGCCTCAAATGTATTCGGCGATTCAAACCTCACAACAACTTGGCATGCAAACACTTGACCAACACTTGCAAAAGCTCGTTGAAAGCCAGCAAATTAGTTTTCAAGAAGCAAAACACAAAGCGGTCAACAAACAGCTTTTTAACGATGCATAGTATTTTTGGTGCGTCAAAATAGAACCTTATCCGAGATAAACCTTTAAGTTTGTTTTATCTAAATAACAAAACACAGAAGAACAAGCTAAAATGAACAGTATATTGCATACTAAGGGTCGTTGATGAAATCATCTTATTTACGCACAATCATAGGCTGCCTATTGGGTGCATCCTTCGGCTTACCACTTCATGCCGAAACTAAAATTACGGCGATTGATGAGTTTTGCCAGAACTGGTCTGAAAAGCTGCGCACCGTTGAATATGAGCAATGTAAAGAGTTTAAACTAATTGGGAACGACCACAAAAGTGTGCATGGGTTACCATTATTACATCGCGAATTCACCCCAATTAACGGTAAGCGTCCTAAAGCACGTGTGTTGGCAATTGGCGGTGTACACGGTGATGAGTACTCAGCTATTAGCATCAGTTATTTGTGGATGAAAACGATGCTTAAAAATCCACAAGACGTGGATCATCATTGGTTGTTCTTACCTTTGGCTAATCCAGATGGATTATTTGTGCAACCGGCGACTCGTCAAAACGCTAATGGTGTGGACTTAAACCGAAACTTCCCAACCAGCGACTGGGAAGAAAAGGCTGTACGTTTTTGGCATAGTTTTTATGCTGCCAACCCAAGACGCAATCCCGGAAGCGGACCAGCCAGCGAACCAGAGACCCAATGGCAGGTTAGCATCATCAAAGCATTTCAGCCAGATGCCATTATTTCTATCCACGCACCTTATGGTTTATTGGATTACGATGGCCCAGACTTTGTAAGACCAGATAAAGTAGGTCATTTAAGGCTTCATCAACTAGGTACCTTTCCAGGCTCACTTGGTCGTTACGCAGGTGAAGAACTGAATATCCCAGTATTAACGATTGAACTGGATTCCGCCGGACGCCTACCCAGTGAAGATGAAATTAAACAAATCTGGCATGATATGGGTATTTGGATAGACGGCAAACTTAAACCAACCGAGTTTGATTTTTAACACGTTTTATAAAGCACACAAACAAGCAAAACAAGTTTCTACAAACCAAAAAGCCTAGATTGCAAATAGCAACCTAGGCTTTTTTATTAACACAACGTAGATTTAAATGACTCAACTACTCATTAAGATAAGCTTGTTTTAATCATCACTGGATCCGTGGTTTGTAATACCAACTGCCAACCACCATCATGACCGCGACGCCAATATTGGTGAACTAAATGTCCATCGTTTTCAACTGACGGAAAGGTCGCATAATACAAACCTTCTTCACTTGGATAACGATACACACTGACTTTACCCCAATCGAAGTTTTGCCCTTGATCTACCAACCAAGCATTAATTTCTGTTAGTACAGCTAACTTCTCAGCCTCAAAAAATACCGACTCTACCTTTTCATCTAGAATCACAACAGGCGTTGCTAAGCTCACGTTATATTTTGCGACTAGGCTACTCATCTCATCATTATTGAGTACCACACAGCCTTGGCTAGATTGAGGTGGCCGACTAAAAGTATTGCTCGGCGTACCATGTAACCAAATACCATGTCCTGTACGACCCAGGGATTGATCCCAAATATTTGGGTAGTTTAAGGGTAACGCACCGACACCAAATAAATCCGCTAGACGCTCACCGGGAACCCAGTCCGTAATATGATAAACCCCAATAGGGGTTTTACGGTCACCTTCAACTTGTTTTCCCCCACCAGCCGTCCCCATCGAAACGTAATAATCCGTTAACAAATCTAGCTGACCCTGGTTGTTTTGATACAAATACAAGCGACTTTTAGCTAAATTAACCACAATTACATGAGGTTGATTGCCCACTTTTAAAACTGAATGGGCTAAGGTCACGTTCGCTTGATTTTCATCACTATGTGCATGACGCCAACGCACTTCAGCTTCTTGTTTATAACGGCCAACGGTACGTGGATTACTTGTGTGGATTTGATTAAGTAAACCGAAATTACCTGCGCGCATTGATAACAAATCTGCATGAATCAACTGAGCTAAACGGTAGTCCGGATAGTTTTTGGTTAACTCGGCCGATAATGCAATAGCCTCATCCAACTCTAAATACTGAATATTTTTTAACGTTTCGATGAGCATTTTTTCAGCTAACGCAGACTCGGGTGAACCAGAAGTTAAAGCTGCCGGAGCCCAAGCTATACAAGCCGATAAAAGCACGGTTTTCCACCAAACGGAACTAAGCGCAAAACATGACTTAACGGATTTCATTGGTAACAACCTCTTGCACAATTTTCCACTGCCCTGCTGTTTTTTCCAACAACAAAACTTTGATTACTTCGTCCTGCACTATATTAGATCTATAACGCTGATTAAAGGTAAATCTTACCAGGGTTTCACTTAAAGGCGTCAATTTCACATCTGATACATAAACCTCTATAAAACGAGGCCCTGTCACACTGCGTTCACGTGCATTTCGCCACGCTTTGAGACTTTGGCTGTTGGCTGGCACAAAATTATCGCTATATGACGCCAAGTAATCCGTTACATTTTTACTTGACCATGCCTGACGCCACGCTTCAACAGCCTGCGTCACTTGTTGCTGCTCAGCAAAGTCAGAATTAACCACTTTAACGTCTGAGGCTTCAGTTAAGGCCAGCCATTGACCTTTTGGTGCAACCACATCTAACCGGCTAAATACCTGTTTATAGGCTTTTTGCGCTTGGAAGGCGTACAACTGATTAAGATTACCCAGCGCTTTCGATACCTGTTTATTTGCATGTAAACTTTGTTCTAAAATAGTTTGCGCTTGTTGATATTCACCTTGTTGCATTAACAATACAGCCACATTGTTGCCAAGTTCTAAACTGTTTGGAAACTGCAAACGCAACGCTTGCCAAGTTTCTAGTGCGGCCTTCGAATCTTGTTGTTTTAAACTTAACCAGCCTTGTAAATAACCTCGTTGGAACTTGGAAAGCTCGGCCTTGTCTAAAAGATTTTTAGCTAATTCAAACTGCTCATCATCAATTGCTTGTTGAACCTCTAAAGCCGGATCAACAGAACCGGCGCCGCTATCCGCATCTAAGTTAGCAAGAGCCAGGGATAAAACCGCCATTAATGCTAAGCCAACAGGCCATTTTATCGATTTGGGTTGCACCACTTTTTTTAACACACAGCTTTCCTTTAAATTTTTGGTATAACTTAACTATTTTAACGTAAATCACCAATTCCCACCATACCTGCTTTCAGCCTTTTCAATTGATCTCTTAATTGTGCTGCTTCTTCAAAATTCAATGACTTAGCCGCCGCATACATCGACTTTTCAGTTTGCTTAATCATCCTAGCCAACTCAGCCGGGCGCAAAGTCGATAAATCCTGTTCTGTATAATCACCTGTTGCTTCGGCCACCTTACTTTCTCCAGGCTTTCTAGAAGGTTTGCTAGCATAGGGAGAGTGCTCCAGAATATCAGCGACTTTTTTACGCAACGCCGTCGGCGTAATACCATGCTCCAAATTAAATTCAACCTGCTTCTGACGTCGACGCTCCGATTCTTCAATCGCGGCTTGCATAGAACGGGTCATTTTATCGGCGTACAAAATCGCCCGACCATCTGGATTACGCGCCGCTCGTCCCATGGTTTGAATTAAAGAGCGCTCTGAGCGTAAAAACCCTTCTTTATCGGCATCCAAAATCGCCACCAAGGATACTTCGGGAATATCCAAACCTTCACGTAACAAGTTGATCCCAACAAGCACATCAAATTCACCATTACGCAAGTCACGTATTATTTCAATCCGCTCAACCGTATCAATATCCGAATGCAAATAACGTACTCGCACATTGTGATCTTCTAAATAATCGGTTAAATCTTCTGCCATACGCTTGGTCAAAGTTGTCACAAGAACACGCTGACCTTTTTCAACAATCAACCTTATTTCACCCAATAAATCATCTACCTGTGTGGTAGCGGGCCGAATTTCAATCACAGGGTCTAACAAACCTGTTGGACGCACAACCTGTTCTACGACTTTTGAGCTGTGTTCTAACTCATAGTTTGCGGGGGTGGCCGATACGAATATGGTTTGAGGCATTAGCCCTTCAAATTCGTCAAACTTCATTGGCCGGTTATCCATGGCGGACGGGAGGCGAAAGCCATAATTCACCAAATTTTCTTTACGTGATCTGTCTCCCTTATACATGCCGCCAATTTGCGGAATCGTCACATGACTTTCATCAATCACCATCAAGGCATTTTTAGGCAAATAATCAATTAAGGTCGGTGGCGGCGCCCCCTCCTCTCGACCAGATAAATAGCGCGAATAATTCTCGATGCCCTGGCAATACCCAAGTTCCATCATCATTTCAATATCGAGCCGAGTTCGCTCTTCTAAACGTTGAGCCTCCACTAACTTGTTTAAACTACGCAACTCGTCGAGTCGACTTTTTAACTCGACTTTGACTTTTTCAATCGTTTCGATCACACGCTCTCGGGGCGTAACATAATGCGACTTGGGATAAACGGTGACACGCGTTACCTTACTAATAATTTCACCTGTTAAAGGATCAAACCAACTTAATGCTTCAACTTCATCATCAAACAACTCAATCCTAACCGCGTATTGTTCGGCTTCGGCTGGATAAACATCAACCACATCACCGCGAACTCTGAACGTACCACGATACATTTCAAAATCATTACGTGTGTATTGCATCGTCACCAGCTTGGCTAAAATATCGCGCTGCGTAATCGGGTCACCCAAGCGTAATTGCAAAATCATACTTAGGTATTGATCAGGATCACCCAAACCATAAATTGCCGATACCGTGGCAATCAAAATCACATCTGGGCGTTCCATTAAAGCTTTAGTAGCAGATAAACGAAGCTGTTCGATCTGCTCATTAACCGAGGCATCTTTTGCAATATAAGTATCGGAGGCTGGTACATAAGCTTCAGGCTGATAATAATCGTAATAAGATACAAAATACTCAACTGCATTATTTGGGAAAAAACTTTTCATCTCCCCATAAAGCTGAGCCGCCAGCGTTTTATTGTGCGCCATAATAATGGTAGGGCGCTGAACCCTTTTGATCACGTTTGCAATCGTATAGGTTTTGCCCGAACCGGTCACACCCAGCAATGTTTGAAAAGCTTCGCCGTCCTGCAAACCTTCCACCAGGCCTGCAATAGCAGTAGGCTGATCCCCTGCAGGTTGATACTGTGAAACCAATTCAAATGCTTTTGCCATATAACCCCTTAAAACTTATTTCGCAAACGGCTTTAAATAACGCTTAAATGCAGTAAAATAAAACCTTATTTTACATCTAAAAAACCTGTGCGCTTCAGATGTGCACCATTATACAAACCTGAGAGAGAGAAATGGCCTTGCTTTCCGATCGTGTTAATCGCGTAAAACCTTCCTTAACCCTCGTTATTTCAGCTAAAGCGGCTGAACTTAAACGCGCTGGCAAAGATATTATAAGCTTGGGAGCGGGCGAACCTGATTTCGATACGCCCGATCATATCAAAGCCGCCGGCATCAAGGCTATTGAACAAGGTGATACGCGTTATACCGCAGTAGATGGCACACCCGACCTGAAAGTGGCGATTCAGGCTAAGTTTAAACGTGACAACGGCTTAGACTACGATTTAAATGAAATCCTAGTTTCGAGTGGTGGCAAACAAAGTTTTTACAACTTATGCCAAGCGGTACTAAACGATGGTGATGAAGTGATTATCCCGGCACCATATTGGGTTTCCTACCCTGACATGGCATTATTAGCGGGCGGTGAGCCGGTGATTATCGAAACCGGAATTGAACAGAGTTTTAAAATTACACCCGCGCAATTATCCGATGCAATCAATGCAAAAACCAAGTTATTTGTTATCAATAGCCCGTCTAACCCAACAGGTGCCATTTACAGTAGCAACGAACTGAGTGCCCTAGCGGAAGTATTGCGCCAACACCCCCAGGTACTAATCGCTTGTGATGACATGTATGAACATATTGTGTTAGGTGACACACCTTTCACGACATTACTTGAGGCTTGTCCAGACTTAAAAGATCGCACCTTGGTTTTAAATGGCGTCTCCAAAGCCTATTCAATGACCGGTTGGCGAATTGGTTATGCCGCTGGTCCAGAAGCCATTATTAAAGCCATGAAAACCGTGCAGTCACAGAGCACATCAAACCCTTGCTCGATTTCACAAGCGGCATCCGTGGCTGCTTTAAATGGCCCACAGGATTGTATTAACACCATGTTAGATGCGTTTAAACAGCGTCACCAATTCGTGGTTGAACGTGTTAACCAGATTCCTGGCTTTAAATGCTTGCCTGCCGATGGGGCTTTTTATATGTTTATTAATATTGCCAAAGCGATGCAAATGAAAGGCTTTACGAGTGATGCGGATATGGCCACGGCGATTTTAGAAGAAGTCGAAGTGGCGGCCGTTCCAGGTTCTGGATTTGGCGCTGAAGGCCACCTACGTATTTCATTCGCCACCAGCTTAGACAATTTAAAAGTGGCGTTAGATCGCATGGATCACTTCATGCAAAGCTAGTTCCGCAATCATGTTTTCCCGCTAAACAAAAAAGCCGAGCAAAATATTTAAATATCTACTCGGCTTTTTTACATACAAACCTACCTTAACGACACCAATCCACAGAAACATCACTGCTGTCTTTCACGGAACCATTGCCATTCATTGTTTTAGACTGACGGGTGAACTTGCTAGCGGTCAACATCCAGTTAGAAAAAACGGGATAAGTTTGTCGCGTTAACTCGGCCATTTTCTCTGGGTCCGAACTTGGAAAGTCCAGCATACGCGCCGCCAATCGGAAAATAATCTGCATATTATCTGCGTCTAACGTTTGCGGATTAAAATAAGTTATCTTACTTAATACAATGCGTGAACGAACTAGATCCAAGTCATCACCTTCCGGCATTTTATCTTTAAAATAGCGTTCAACCAGGCCTGGTTGTGACCAATTCAAAATATTAATCATGGGTTCTATGCCCAACATAGCCATTGAACCCTTTCTAAATCTTAACGGAATTTCTGCTAAAAAACCTTTCTCGAGTTTATAGTTTTTATCCAGCATTGGCCATCCAGTCAGCACACTGGCTAATTTCGAATTGATTCATGATTTTCTGAATTAACATCTGTTGCGAGCGATCCGGAAAATCAAAGTTAATACGCAAACAATAATGAGCCGTTTTTGCCACCGGATCACAAGCCACTACCGAACCCTTAATACCGATTACCGAAGCATAACTATCCGAATGAAAAGCCACACATACTGACTCACCCGGCTTAAGCGCTTTTGACTGCTCTAGCCTTATGCCACCTTCACTTAAGTTGGCCGTAATCGATTCCCATTGAGTTGGATAGCGCTTCAATACGGAGTCTTTCTGAAATTCTAAAAAACTGTCTAAACTTAGATTTACATACTCAGTTAATACGCGAATAAACTGAGGTAAAGCCAAGCCATCAAATTTTGAGTTTTTTAGTATTGATAAGTTTTGATCGGCTTGCGTTGGTGTAATGCACAAAAGCTGACGGTATTTGATTTCACGACTGTCTGAGTTCTGTGCCATATAATGGAGTTCGTTCAGGTAAGCTTTTATTTTATTTTCAATGCCTTTAAAAAAGGCATAACTTTTTGGCGCGCTGACCTTGTAGGCTTCAAGATGCTCATTTTCAGCTTTAGCTAATCTTAAATTTCGACTATAGTCCTCAAGTTTAAAAGGAGCTCGCCCAGCCTGCACAGCCTGCATCACATCATTGAAAAAAGCGATGCGTTTTATGATGTCTTTTAATACGACACCCGCTAAATCGGTATCTTCTTTAACTTTCGCTAACCAATCTTTGGCTTCGACTAGTTTATCGCTAGCTAAAGCCTGGCGTTGCTTAGTCAAGTAAATGGTGGGCGTCGCAAAGAAATCACAAGCCGGAATACGATTACGCGGCAGAATGTGAGCATAAACCGGCATATCGAGTCGAAAAAAACGTCGGCTATCTATTGTGCTTGAACTCATTTATAACGCCTGTTAATACATTAATACCGATTATACTCAAAGTTCGCTTCGCTTGGCAAAAACACTCAGGGAATTTCTGAGTCCTAGTCCATCCGCCAACTTCGCAGATTGTTTTCAAAACTCGTATTTAAAATCCTTTATAATGAGCTCACAAGAATAAGCGCCCGTAGCTCAGCTGGATAGAGCGCTGCCCTCCGGAGGCAGAGGTCTGGGGTTCGAATCCCTTCGGGCGCACCATTAAGAATCAACCCAAGCCTTTATACCCTACCATCCTAAAACTCATTTAATCATCAACTGGTTTTAATATGAAACTTCCCCAAAGACGTACTCAACCCAAAAAACACAAAACCCAAAGACCCAGTACTTTATCTGGAGTTTACTCTGGCTTAAAGATTGAAGGCCTTACGCACGATGGTCGTGGTGTGGGTCATATTAACGGCAAAGCCGTATTCATTAAAAATGCCTTACCCGACGAAGTGGTTGATATAAAAATTCAGCAGGATCAAGCCCAATTTGCACAAGCTCGTGTGATGAAGTGGCTGGAGATTTCAGCTGATCGGGTAACACCTTTTTGTGAAAATTACGATCGTTGTGGAGGTTGTAGCCTTCAGCATTTAAGCTATGACAAACAGGTTTTTTGGAAACAAAAAAATCTCATTGAGCAACTCACTAAAAGTCTCGATACTCGCCGATTGGTTATCGAACCTATGCAAACTTCTGATCCCCAAGGTTATCGCCGACGCGCTCGAATGTTTCTTGTAAAGCAAGCCTCTCAACCAAAAGGGCTCGATAAACAGGCTAAACTAGGGTTTCGCGAACTCAATAGTGAACAAGTTGTCGATATTGAAAACTGCCCTGTGTTAACGCCCGCTTTACAAAAAACTATGCAATCAATTCGTTTTGAGCTGCTTCCGTTGGCCAGCCGCCAATCTAAAGAAATTCATTTAAGTGAATCGGAGCAAGGCATTTGGGTGGATTCAAACGTTTATAAAAAGAGCCCTAACAACACCAAAAATCAACCGCCTTATTACAACCTAAGAGACTTAAAAATCCAATTTGACCCGACAGGTTTTATCCAGGTTAATAGCCCTGTGAACGAATCATTAGTCGAGCAAGCTTTGAGCTGGTTAGCGCTTTCGCCAGGTTCAACTCTGCTTGATCTGTTTTGTGGTGTGGGCAACTTTAGTTTACCTGCCGCAAAAATGGCCAACCAAGTAGTGGGGGTTGAAGGCAATAGCGCAGCGGTTGAGCTAGCTAAAAGCAATGCTAGTCTAAATAAATTAAATAATTTGACCTTTCACAAAGCTGATTTATTTGAAAAGTCTGACCACCAGGCCTGGTGGTCAGACTACGATGCCGTGTTGCTTGATCCTGGCCGTTTGGGTGCGAAAACATTGTGTCAGAACATAGGTGAGTTAAATGCACAGCGTATTGTTTATGTATCTTGTCAAAGTGATACTTTAATTCGTGACTTACAGGTTATTGAACAGCAAGGCTACCGCCTCAAGCGGATTCAATTGTTCGATATGTTTCCCAACACCAGTCATATTGAAAGTTTAGTATTAATGGAAAAGCTAACCTAAATAGGCAAGCTTGCCATTTTAAATGCTAACCGATAAAAAAAGCACCTTACGGTGCTTTTTTTATCGCTGTAAAAGTTACAAGCTATTATTAAAACTCTTCCCACTCACTCTCATTTTTTTCCGACCTAGCTTGGGGTTTTGCTTCTGTCTTAGTCTTAATTTTCGTTTCAGACATTTTTGGCTGATCTAAGGATTTAGCTTTAACCTCAGTTTTTTCGTCTGAACGAGCAGACGGTAGCTGAGTTTGCGTAGCTGGCTTGACCCCAATTTTGGCTTGAGGTTTTATTCTATTCGAATTCGCACCTGTTTTGAAAAACGCCATATTGCGACTTAATTCGGTTGCCTGCTCACTCATACTTTCAGCGGCCGCTGATGTTTCTTCAACCAACGCGGCATTTTGCTGAGTCGCACCATCTATATCACTAATCGCCGTATGTACTTGTGAAACCCCTTCGGCTTGTTCGCTAGAGGCTCGAGCAATTTGGTTAATCATGCCCGTGACCTGCTCAATCGAACCTGTAATGGATGCTAAACGCTCGCCAGACTCACTCGCCAACCGCGTACCGTCATCAATACGCGACACACTTTCATCAATTAAGTTTTTAATGTCTTTCGCCGCTTCGGCGGACTTTTGCGCCAAAGCTCGAACCTCACCTGCAACAACCGCAAAGCCACGGCCATGATCACCCGCGCGAGCAGCCTCAACGGCCGCATTAAGGGCTAACAAATTCGTCTGGAATGCAATCCCATCAATTAAAGTCACAATATCTGAAATTTTATGGCTCGATTCTTGAATCGAGTTCATCGCATTAATGGTTTGCTGCATGACCTGCTGACCTTGTCCAGCCTCTTTTTGAACCTTACTTGCGACTTCAGCCGCTTGTTGTGAATTATCAGTATTGTTCTGAACAGCTGAGTTCATTTCGTCCATCGTTGCAGAGGTTTGTTCCAATGCAGCCGCTTGCTCTTGAACACGTTGGCTCAAATCTAACGCGCCACGTGATACTTCATCAGAAGCGTTACTAACAATATCCGCAGCCTGCATGGCTTGCGATACAATTTCAGCCAATTTTTCAAGTGATTGGTTAACCGCATCTTTTAAGGTTTTTAAATCACCCTCGTAATCCGCCACGATTGACTGAGTCAAATCACCTTCACTTTGCGCCACGACAATACGTGTAATATCTTTAATCGCATCATCCAGCTGTTCCATTGACTCATTAATGCGCTCTTTCAACACACTCATTTCACCGCGTGCTTCTAACTCTACTCGATGACCAAACTGACCCTCCGACATATAGCCCATGACTTCATTTATCTGCGCAATAATGGCATTCATTTCATTCATAGCCGATTGCGCATTGTTCATCATGGTTAGGTATTCACCTTTTGCCTGACAATCAATATCAATTTTAAAATCACCGTCATGCATGGCTTGCATAGTTTGACCTAACTGCTTCATCACCTGAGCAATATTATCTGCACTGTCATTTACGCCAATTTTTAATTTATCTAAATCACCAACATACTTACCTGCAATACGGTGACTAAAATCACCTTGAGAAATAGCACTCACCGTTTCATTCGCTTCATTCAAAGCCTTGCTAATCTGTTCCAGCAACTCATTAAGCGCATTAGCCGTTCTACCAACCTCATCCATCGAGCCAACGTCTGCTCGCAGACTAAAGTTACCGGTACGCATAATATTATCGGTTGTTTGTTGAACTTTTTGTAACGGTTTAATGACCATACGTCCAATCGCGACAACTAAAGCAAAGGTAAGGAAAAATATACCTAATAACACGCCTATCAATGACATCCAAGCAGCATTCATTGCTTTTTCAATTGGCCCTAAATAAACCGATTTATCCATAACAAACATATGGCGACCAAAAACTAAGCCTTCCTCATCATAAGCAGGTAAATCAATAAAAACCTTTCCACCACCTAAATAAAGAGCTCTCTTTTCGCCATCAACTGGCTTAAAGAATTTCGTTACTTTTTCAACTATCGCTTCATCAAACCAACGGTTACTCGCTAAAATATAATTTTCGCTAACCGGTTTATTATTATCTACGTTCGGCATATCACCATACTTTTCTGCAATATAACGTTTATCTGCCATTAACACGTAATCAATATCTAAATTATTTCTAAAATCTTTTGTAACTGAACCTAGGCCTTGTAACAGCGAGATCATCCCCATAAACTCACCATCATCCATCACTGGTGAAATCGCAACAACACCCACACCTTTTGCGCCCACACCAAGCGCACCAAACGCTTGTTTTTCTTTCATCGCACGTCTTACTAACGGACTATTTGAAGCATCTTGACCATAACTTTCAAGATCCCACGATCGCACTAACATACGACCATCAGCTGTGAATAATATAGTGCCTATGTTTTTAAAAGGGGATTTAGAACGAAAACCTTCACGCACTTCGGCAAACAATGGAAGAACCGACTCTCGATCTTCAACATACAAAGCTTCAATCACATTTTTTTGTAAGGTCATTGCAGTTGCACCCATAATGCCGCTTTGTACTTTTAATTCCATCGCCGCATCAACATGAACTTTCATTTCTTTCAAAAGATTTTGTTCAATGTCTTTTTTAACCGGTTTGACAGAGGTGAAATACATCATAGAACCAACTAGAAGTGCGACAATCACACCTACTGTAGAAGCAATTCCGATGACTTTAAGATTGAGTGATGATGAACGATTCGACATAATTAAACCCCTTAAAAGCGAATAGTAAAATTATTATACATGTAGAAATACAACTTAATCGAACTTTTGCATTAAGCACTCTCACCAAAGTTATTGATATACAATAAAAAACACTTACTATAACGTGCTAACCCGTTTACTTTAAGCGTCTTAAATTACTTAAACTAAACCCTGGTTAAATCCCCTAACTCTGTTTCTAATTTACGTTCGTTAACGCCTGCGGGCTGACTATATTTACCGAGCCATTGATAAACAACAGGAATAACAAACAAGGTGAATAAGGTGGCTAACGAAACCCCCCACAACAATACAATACCTATCACATAACGGGTTTCTGCACCGGCACCAGAAGAAATAACCAGAGGAACCGCCCCCACTACCGTTGTAATCGCGGTCATCAATATGGGGCGTAAACGTAGGCAAGCCGCTTCGAACAAGGCCTCGGAAAAAGCTTGGCCTTTATCTCTTAATTGGTTAGCGAATTCAACGATTAACACCCCGTTTTTGGTTGATAGCCCAACCAGCATCACTAGTCCAATTTGAGTGTAAATATTTAAACTCAATCCATGCAACCATAAACCCCACAGACCACCGGCCACAGCTAAGGGTACGGTAAACATAATAATAAATGGGCTAATAAAGCTCTCAAACTGTGCCGCTAATACTAAAAACACCACAACCATTCCCAACAAAAATACAAACAGCACCGCATTTCCTGAAGTTTGAAACTCACGTGATTGACCTTTGTAGTCAATCATAGCGTCATTCGGCAAATGAGTTCTCGCCAGGTTTTCTAAGTGGCTTAAGGCTTCACCCAGTGTGTAGTCGCCTACCAAATTGGCTTCAATCGTAATCGCTCGCATCCGGTTATAACGATTTAAAGATCCTGAATCCGCAAACTCCTCAATACTCACGAGGCTCGCTAATGAAATTAATTCTTGAGTCGTGTTTGATCGCACATAAATATTATCTAAACTCTTTGGCGTTCTAAAATCGGCACGCTCAGCTTCTAAAATAATATCGTATTCCTCACCCTGCTCTACAAAGGTAGTCACCTTACGAGAACCTAGCAGAGTTTGTAACGTTCGACCGATATCCAAAGTTGTCACACCTAAATCAGCAGCGCGTTCATAATCGATTTGGACGCGTAACTGAGGTTTGGTCTCTTTATAATCTGAGTCAATTCCTTCTAAGCCCGGGTTATTTTCTTGCAACTTATCCAGCATAATATTTCGCCATTCGGCTAACTGTTCATAGCTACCACCACCTATCACGAATTGCACTGGCTTCTGTACACGCCCGCCAATACCTTGCCTCATCACCGGAAACGCTCGAACCCCCGGTAAATCAGCCAGTTTTTGGCGCACACCCTGCATGATTTCAAAAGCCGAACGTCGCTCCGACCAATCATTCAAAACCAGAATGGCAATACCTGTATTGAATACTTGGGTACTGCTAAACCCACGTGGTGAACGAACTAACAAACGATTGACTTCGCCTGAATCGACTAATGGCATCAATCGAGCTTCGATTTCATTAATATAATCCTTCATGTAATCATGTGTCGCGCCCTCAGGCCCTGAAATCAGTACAAAGAAAGCCCCTCGATCTTCTTTGGGCGCATATTCTTGAGGCAGGTTTTGCATTAGAAAATAAGACGCATACAGGGTCGCGCCAAAAATTCCGGCAATTAGCCATGGCCAACGTAGAGCAAACGTTAAAGCAGGACGGTAAAGTCGGATCCAAATATTAGGGCTTTGCGAAACATGTTCGGCATCAAAGTCGATATGTGAAGGATTTGATTTACCTGGCTTTAATAATTTAGATGCTAAAGCAGGAGACAAAGTTAAGGCGACCCAGCTTGAAAATAAAACGGCCACCGCTAGCGTAATCGCAAACTCGCTAAATAGCCGCCCCAAGTTGCCCTCAAGAAAACTGATTGGAACAAATACGGCGACCAATACCAAAGTCGTCGCGACAACCGCAAAACCAACTTGGCGTGTGCCTACAAAAGCGGCGCTTAGAGGTGAATACCCCTTCTCAATATGACGTTGTACATTTTCAAGTACTACGATCGCATCATCCACCACTAAGCCGATGGCTAATACTAAAGCCAACAAAGTTAAGATGTTGATTGAAAAGCCTAGCATCCACAACACCCAAAAAGTAGCTATCAATGAAACGGGAACTGTCACCAACGGAATAATGGCCACACGCACACTGCGTAAAAAGGCAAAGATAACCAACATCACCAAGCCAATTGCAATCGCTAGGGTTTTATAGACTTCAGTTATTGCACTTTTCACAAATACTGAACTGTCATAACTGGGCTTAATCGCCATACCATCGGGTAGAATCTTGTTTAATCTTATCACTTCTGCCTTAGCGACTTCGGCTACCGTTAAGATGTTGGCGGTCGATTGTTTAATAATCCCTAAGCCCACCATAGGTAACTCGTTACCTCTAAATAGGTTACGATTTTCAATCGCGCCTTTCTCGATTCTAGCAATGTCACCGAGTCTCACTAGGTTCATGCCATCGCCTTGTACGACCACCAAACGTTCAAAATCTTCGGCTGAAACGAGTTGACGATCAACACGGACACTAAACGACATCTCCTTCATCGTCACCATACCAGCCGGCAACTCGACATTAGATTGCTGCAACGCTTGCTCTACATCGGCTACGGTTAGACCGCGTGATGTCATGGCATCCGAGTCCAGCCACAAGCGCATAGCGTATTCTTGACCGCCACCAATTCGTACACGTGCCACACCATCCAGCACCGAAAAACGATCAACTAAATAACGGTTTGCATAGTCGGTTAACTGAGGCACGGTCATATTATCGGCTGTCAGGTTAAACCACATAATGACGTCGTCATCACCATCGACCTTCTCAACTTCTGGTGGATCCGCTTCGATTGGCAATTCTCTGGCCAATCTGGATACGCGGTCACGCACATCATTGGCGGCGGCATCGATATCTCGATTAATATCAAACTCAATCGTAATCTTTGAGCGGCCATCCGATGAGGTGGATTGGATGTATTGAATTCCCTCTACACCGGCAATCCTGTCTTCAATGATTTTAGTGATACGAGATTCGATGACAGCCGCAGACGCGCCCGCATAAGTCGTGGTTATAGATACAATGGGCGGATCAATATTTGGGTATTCGCGGAGCGATAAACGATCAAACGCCACCAAACCAAAGGCGACTAACAACAGTGACATAACCGCAGCCAGTACCGGACGCTTTACGGACACATCGGACAACATCATAATGAAGTATCCTCATCCATTTTGGATTGTACTGGGAGTTTATCCATAGCTTTAACAACTTGCCCGGGACGAACACGTAAAGCGCCTTCGCTGACAATTTTATCGCCGAGTTTTAATCCTCTTTTCACTTCCACCAGGCCTGGTTGTCTTAAACCTAGCGTTACTTTTATTCGGTTAACTTTGTAAAGTCCATCCGACTCTGGTTTTAATTGATACACATAATGATGCTCTGCGATTGGTACGATTGCCGTTTCAGGCACAAGCAAAACCGAGCGTGGTTTTTGTTGAAGTTCAACATTCATTAACATGCCAGGTACCAAACGGTTATCTGGATTACTTAACTTGGCTCGAACAGGGATACTCCGAGTCCGAATATCCACCGTAGGTAAAATAGTCTCTATTTGTGCAATAAACTCCTGATCCGCGTAAGCATCTGTTTTGGCAAGCACCTTATCCCCTACCTTTAATTCGGTTAAAAACCGACTTGGCACGCTAAAATCTAGTTTCATTTCAGTCAAGTCTTGCAACTTGGTAACCAGAGTTCCAGGCGTTAATAATGCACCTTCACTAATCTGGCGGATACTGACACGACCGGAAAACGGCGCACTCAACTTTAACTTCTCTAGTCTAGCTTGCAATACGGTTTCTTTCGCGCGCGCCAAATCCCATTCACGCTTGTACTCATCTAAGGTTGACTGGGCAATATCACCACGTTTGTACAAGGGTAGATAACGATCATAAAGCTGCTTAGCGTTATCGGTGGCAATTTTGAGCTCATCCAGCGTTGCACGCTCTTCGGCACTTTTTAGCTGCACCAACAACTGACCCTTTTTAACAAAGTCACCATCATTAAAATGAATAGAGTCTACTTTTTCAGTAACAGTTGAACTAATCTCAACTGATTCACTGGCCTTCAAATCCCCTAAGGCTTGAATATTTTCAATAATTTGTTGCTCAAATACCTCAGCGGATAATACCGACTGTGGCTGTTTAGCTTGCGAAACCAACCCATAAGTCGCGAGTAAAAACCCAATCAATGAACTCGTAAAAATTAGCCGCATACTTTTAAATCTCATATTGTTATCATGTTGTACGAATTGTATTTTTTGTTCATCATAATAGGCGGTATTCACAAAACTGAGAATTAAATGTGAATACCAAAAACCACGCTAAAAGCCGTGTTCTCAAACGATTACAATAACTGTTTTTTATTCTTGTCATTTTATACACATCCTATACAATAAAGTAACTTTTTAGCAAAATAAGAGATCGCTATGTTTTATCACAACAATACTCACTACCAGCACGGAGATGAAGCGGCAACCGGCGTTTTAATTACCAACCTAGGTACACCGGATGCCCCAACTAAACAAGCGTTAAAGCCTTATTTAAAAGAATTTTTATGGGATCCACGCGTGGTTGAACCGCCACCCGCACGCTGGTTATGGTGGTTAATTTTAAATGGGATTATTTTGAACACTCGTCCAGCCAAATCGGCTGAAGCTTATGCTGAAGTTTGGGGGTCAGAAGGTCCAGGCTCTCCGTTGCTTGATATTACACAGCGCCAGTTGGATGGCATCAGTGAACAACTTCGGCCCCATTTTAAAGGCAAGGTCGTATTCGAATTGGCGATGCGTTATGGCAACCCTTCCGTTGAATCAGCACTTAAAAAACTTGAAGCGCAAGGGGTTCAACGTTTAATTGTCATGCCACTTTATCCTCAATATGCGGGTGCCACAACGGCTTCGACATTTGATAAAGTTACCGAAGTCTTGCGCGGTTGGCGCTGGTTGCCCGAACTTCGTTTTATAAACCATTATCATCGTCACCCTGGCTATATCAAAGCGCTGGCCAACTCGATTCGTGAACATCAAGCCGAACACGGCAAACCAGATTTACTCGTCATGTCTTACCATGGCGTACCAAAACGTTATCTAGACAATGGCGACCCTTATCACTGCGAATGCCATGTTACGTCTCGCTTAGTGGCTGAAGAATTAGGACTAAGCAAAGACGAATACCGGGTCACTTTCCAATCGTTATTTGGCAAAGAAGAATGGATCAAACCTTATACGGATGCCACTATGAAAGCGTTACCCGGTGAAGGTGTTAAGCACGTACAGGTTATCTGCCCCGGTTTTTCAGCAGATTGTTTGGAAACCATCGAAGAAATTGACGGGGAAAACCGTGAATACTTTGAGCACGCTGGTGGCGAGAAGTTCAGCTACATCAAAGCACTCAATAGTCGCCAAGATCACACCGAAGCGCTTTCCGATATCATCCTACAACATACTCAGGGTTGGTATGAACGCGATGGCTTCGACGCCGAGCAAGATGCAGCCGAACGTGAAAAGGTGAAAGCCAATGCACGCGCGATGGGTTGCCCATTTTAAATAGAGCTTGAATAGGCCTTTAGTAAAGTTACTTTACTAAAGGCCTCGTTTCACATTACCCCTTGAACCGACAAAATCAAAACCAAATAACGTCCGCCTTTTGCCAAGCTTACCAAAGCTAGAAATACCCAGAATGATTCTCGCATAACCCCCGCCACCAAAGTCAATGGATCACCCACCACTGGCATCCAACTTAACAACAAAGACCAACGACCGTAACGATGGTAGAAAACCTGCGCCTTAAGTAATCTAGCTTCGTTAACTGGAAACCAAGATTTATCATGAAAGTGGACTACATAGACACCTAACCACCAATTGATAATTGAGCCTAATACATTGCCGACGGTAGCTACCAGCCACAATAGAGCCCAGCTATAATGGTCAGTCAATAGCAAACTCACCAGCACCGCTTCCGACTGCAATGGCAACAAACTCGCAGCAATCAAGGCACTTAAAAATAAACCTGAATAACTGGCCAATTCAATCATTTCAATGAGACTTCATGTGAATTTACTCAGGTTTTCGCTGGGCATTAAAATGATCCAATAGGTGTTTTATCTGCAATTTACAACAGCCGTTACCGTCAGATGCATAGGTTTGTGCGCAAACTTTTTCACGTGTATCAGCTCCTAACACAATAGCTTCAATGACTTTAATTTTAGGCACTTGATTACACACACAAAGGTTTTCTTCCATATCTCGCTTGAGGATTTCCGGCAAACCTGCAATGGCCTCATCTAACATACTGTTTTCCTATAACTTAGGGCTCCACCCATAAAAAAACCCAGCCAAAGCTGGGTTTTTCTGAGTAAAACTAATCTGTAAAAATTAGTTTTTATCTTTATCAACGATTTTGTTGGCTTGAATCCAAGGCATCATTGAACGCAACTTATCACCCACTACTTCGATCGGGTGCTCCGCGTTGATACGACGCATAGCGGTCATTTCTGGGTAGTTGGTCATGCCTTCAAGAATGAAGCGTTTAGCGTATTCACCGCTTTGGATGTTATACAAAGCTTCGCGCATCGCCATACGGCTTTCTTCGTTAATAACTTGTGGGCCAGTTACATACTCACCATACTCGGCATTGTTCGAGATAGAGTAGTTCATGTTAGCGATACCACCTTCGTACATTAGGTCAACGATCAACTTCAATTCGTGTAAACATTCGAAGTACGCCATTTCTGGTGCATAACCGGCTTCAACCAAAGTTTCAAAGCCCATTTTAACTAATTCTACTGCACCACCACAAAGTACGGCTTGCTCACCGAATAAATCGGTTTCACACTCTTCACGGAAGCTGGTTTCGATAATACCAGTACGACCACCACCGACACCAGAAGCGTAAGACAAGGCAATCGACTTAGCCTTACCAGACACGTCCTGGTGAATTGCGATCAAGTCAGGAATACCGCCGCCTTTAACAAACTCAGAACGTACAGTATGGCCCGGTGCTTTCGGCGCGATCATAATAACGTCTAGGTCTGAACGTGGTACTACTTGGTTATAAAGAATCGCGAAACCGTGAGCAAAAGCCAAAACCGCCCCTTTTTTCAAGTTTGGCTCGATTTCTTCTTTATATAACTGAGACTGGAATTCATCCGGTGTCAGGATCATCACCAAGTCAGCGGCCGCAACAGCGGTTGGTACGTCAGCCGTTTTTAGACCGTAACCTTCTGCTTTTTTGATTGAAGAAGAACCAGGACGTAGACCAACGGTTACATCAACACCAGAATCTTGTAGGTTAGCGGCGTGCGCGTGACCTTGTGAACCGAAGCCGATAACAGCCACTTTCATGCCTTTGATGATAGACAGATCACAATCTTTATCGTAATAAACTTGCATGGTTTTTCCTTTGAATTTGAAAGAGTTAAAATTATATCTTTTAAAAAATTTGTGGGATTATAACCCAGTCTTAAACAATTTGCTTAAGACCAGGCCTGGTGGTTTATTTGCTAGATTTGCAAACACTTTTCTCCACGCATAATTCCCATCGCACCGGAACGCACAGTTTCAAGAATCAAGGCTGGATCAATCGCCGCAATATAAGCGTCCAACTTTTGCGTCTCCCCGATCATTTGTACCGTGTAGGTGGTGGCCGTCACATCGACAATCGTGCCACGGAAAATATCCGTTAAACGCACAAACTCCTCACGGAACTCACCGGTCGCTGAGAGCTTAATCAACATCAACTCACGTTCAATATGCGGACCTTCAGTTAAGTCGATCACCTTCACCACGTCAATTAAGCGATTGAGGTGTTTCACAATCTGCTCGATTTGATGTGCGGTACCAATCGTCACCAGCGTTAAACGCGAAAGTGACTCATCTTCGGTCGGTGCGACGGTCAAAGCGTGAATGTTATAACCACGCGCGGAGAATAAACCAGATACACGTGATAACGCGCCCGATTCATTTTCTATTAACATTGAAATAATATGTTTCATCGTTACACCAAAATCATTTCGTTTTGTCCCGCACCGGCCGGGATCATTGGATATACGTTTTCTTGCTGGTCGGTAATAATGTCAATAAAGACAAACTTATCTTTCAGCGCAAACGCTTCCTCTAGCTGTTTCTTCATGGTTTTAGGATCGTCAATACGTACGCCGACATGACCATATGCTTCCGTCAATTTGACGAAATCAGGTAAAGAGTCCATATATGACATCGAATAACGACGATCGTAGAAAAACTCTTGCCATTGGCGAACCATACCCAAAAAGCCATTGTTTAAGCACACCACCTTAATGGGCAACCCGTATTGCAAACAGGTCGAAAGTTCTTGGATATTCATTTGAATCGAACCTTCACCCGTAATGCACAGAACGGTGGCATCTGGGTAAGCCATCTGCACACCCATCGCGGCTGGCAAACCAAAGCCCATGGTGCCGAGTCCGCCCGAGTTAATCCAACGACGTGGCTTATTAAACGTATAGTATTGCGCCGCAAACATTTGGTGCTGACCTACATCCGCTGTGACATAAGCATCACCGTTGGTGACTTCCCAAACAGCTTGAACCGCCGCTTGAGGCTTAATTTTGCTACCCGTGGTGTCGTACTTAAGACAATCCACATTACGCCACTCATCTATTTGTGACCACCAGGCCTGCAAGGCCTGGCTATCCGGCTTTTTGTTTAGCTTAGCAAGCTGGGTATTCATTTCTTGCACAACCTGTTGAACCGGCCCTACAATCGGAATATCCACCACCACGTTTTTTGAAATAGAAGCTGGATCAATATCCACATGGATAATTTTGGCGGTCGGACAGAACTTGGCGATATTACCGGTTACACGGTCATCAAAACGTGAACCAATCGCGATCAATACATCACAATGATGCATCGCTAAGTTGGCCTCGTAAGTACCGTGCATCCCTAACATACCAATATTTTGCTTATCGTCCGCTGGGAACGCGCCTAAGCCCATCAAGGTTTGTGTAATCGGATAACCTAATGACTTCACCAGCTTAACCAGTTCTTCCGAACCTTCCCCCATGACGACACCACCACCGGTATAGAAAATCGGCCGCTCGGCACTGAGCATCATTTCGACCGCTTTTTTTATTTGTCCAGTATGCCCTTTTACTACAGGTAAGTAGGAGCGTAACTCAACTTCTTGTGGATATTCATAGGTGCTTGTGGCGTTTTGGACATCTTTAGGTATGTCAATAACAACCGGGCCAGGTCGGCCCGTTGTTGCGATGTAAAACGCTTTTTTGAGCGTCATCGCAAGATCATTAACATCCTTGACCAAGAAATTGTGTTTCACAATGGGGCGCGTAATTCCAACCGTATCCACTTCCTGGAAAGCGTCCAAACCGATCATATCGGTGGCTACTTGTCCAGTAATGACAATTAATGGCGTCGAATCCATATGTGCCGTTGCAATACCAGTAACAGTATTGGTGGCTCCAGGTCCAGACGTTACGAGCACCACACCTGGCTTACCTGTAGAGCGTGCATAACCATCCGCAGCGTGAACCGCGGCTTGTTCGTGACGGACTAGAATATGTTTCAATTCTTTCGCGTCCGTGTCCAAGGCATCGTAGATAGGCAAAGCTGCGCCACCCGGATAACCCCAAATATGCTCTACCCCCTCATCCTCCAAAAAATGGATTAGGATTTGGGCACCAGTTAGTTCCACAATAATGGCCCTCCAATTGTTAAACAGACCAAAATGGTTACAAACGTAACCGCCTGTTTAGTTCATAAAATCGAAAAAAGATTCTAATTATATAGAAAACCAAGCACCTTGAGAACTCAAAATGCTTGATTTTATTTTGAATAATGAGTGGCTCGACTCATTTCTGACAAGTTTACTAGGTTATTACTTCTTAAACAAATATTCGCGATAGTGTTTTAACTCATCAATCGACTCAAGAATATCCGCCATCGCTAAATGCGCACCTTGTTTTTTGTGCGATGCATAAACTTCAGGCGCCCAGCGCTTCGACAATTCTTTTAAAGTACTCACATCCAGGTTTCGATAATGAAAATAGGCTTCGAGTTCGGGCATTTCTTCGACTAAAAAACGACGATCTTGACAGATACTATTGCCGCACATAGGCGACACGCCTTTTGAAACATACTGAGATAAAAACTCAATGGTTTTTAATTCGGCGTCACGTACAGAAACACTCGAGTCTTTCACTCGCTTGGTTAAACCCGAACGTCCATGATGATCAACACACCAGCTATCCATTTTCGCCAGCTCGGTTTCACCTACGTTAATGGCCATAACTGGGCCCTCAGCCAACACATTTAAATCGGAGTCGGTGACTAGGGTCGCGATCTCAATAATTTTATGCTCACGTGGCTCCAATCCGGTCATCTCAAGATCGATCCAAATCAAATTGTTATCCGATTTCATAAACACACCCTTTTAACTTACAATAACCGCCTATATTAACCTGCTAGCCCCAATAATGAAAACGAGTTTAAAGGTGTTTGTATGAATTTCATCAGTGTCTTGTTTGTTCTGAGCCTTGCCAGCAATTTGCTGATCGAGCTTTGGTTAAACATTAAAAACCAGTTCCACATTTTGCGTCACCGCGAGCAAGTACCTCAAGAGTTTAGCGAGGTCGTTAACTTGGAGGCGCATCAAAAAGCCGCTGATTACTCTCGCGCCAAACTTCAATTAAGCCGACTTGTGCTTTTTTTTGATGCCGCTGTAATCTTAATCATGACGCTGGGTGGCGGATTTCAAGACATTTATCGTATCTGGCAGAACATAGAGCTTGCCCCAATATGGCAAGATGTCGGTTTTCTACTCTCGACTTTTTGGTTTTTAGCTTTGCTTCACCTGCCTTTTTCAATTATCAGCACCTTTAAAATTGAAGCCCTGTTTGGCTTTAACAAAACCACTCCGGTCAAGTTCATGAGCGATCTTCTAAAACAATGGGGGCTCATGTTCATTTTAGGCCTACCATTACTTTGGGCGATTGTCAGCATCATGAACAGCTATATCGACCAGGCCTGGTGGTTATATACCTGGCTTATCTGGATGGGATTTAATTTAACTTTATTATGGGCTTATCCTAAATGGATTGCGCCTTTATTTAACAAGTTCACCCCATTAGAAGATGGTGAAATGAAACAACGTATTGAAGCTTTGTTGGCGCGCACCGGATTTGAATCTAATGGCATTTTTGTGATGGATGGCTCATCGCGCTCCGGTCATGGCAACGCCTATTTCACTGGCATGGGCAAAAACAAACGTATTGTATTTTTTGATACCCTACTGGAAAAACTCACTGTTGATGAAGTAGAGGCGGTGCTTGCGCATGAATTAGGCCATTTTAAACACGGCCACATTACCAAGCGCCTAATCGAAGGTGCGGCGATCAGTCTCATCGGCTTAGCTTTACTGGGCTGGCTGGTTCAGTTACCGGCCTTTTATAGTGGTCTAGGGATTGAGACTGCCACGCCAGCGGCGGCCTTGCTATTATTTGTAACCGCTGTGCCAGTAATGTTCTTTTTCCTAGGCCCAATTATGGCCTTCAAAAGTCGCAAACATGAGTTTGAGGCCGATGCATTTGCCGCTCAACATGTGGGCGCACAACATTTGATCAATGCATTGTTAAAGCTGTACCGTGACAATGCCAGCACTCTCACGCCGGATCCAAGCTTCTCGGCTTATCATGACAGTCATCCACCCGCTAAAATTCGTATCGACCATTTAAAGACTCTAAAAGGAGAAAACAAATGAGTGAACTCCCTAACCTATTAGAACAAAAATGTGAAGAGATCCCGAAAGGCCAAAAAGGGTTAGTGATCCCCACGATTGAAAGTTATTTAAACATGCTGCCGGGCTGGGATGTAACACTGGATTACGCCACTATTCACAAAACTTTTGGTTTTAAAAATTACCATCAAACCGTCGCGTTCGTGAATGCCGTCACTTGGGTTGCGCATAAAGAAGACCACCACCCAAACATTTGCTTTGGTTACAACGAATGCACCATCACACTCAAAACCCACAGCATAAAAGGCTTAAGCCAAAACGACATGATTATGGCGGCCAAAATTAACGCGCTATTGGACTAATAGTGTCACCACAAAAGCACCGAACCACGAAGTTTTTGAGGACTATTAACTCAAAATAAATTAACGTCAATATTAAGGCTTTTTATTCTCTCTGAGACTTCGTGTCACTGTGATGGAAATAGCATGAACGTGGGTACACACTATGAGCAAACGTAAACTTAGTGATCAACAGCAACGCCGCGTACAAAAAAAACGCCATGCGGATTCATTACCGGCCGAAGGTTTATTGCAAGCTGGCCTGGTGATCACCAATTTTGGTAAACGTTTACTGATTGAATCTGAGCAAGGCGAACTTATCAACTGCGCCGTGCGCCAACACCTTGGCAAACTGGTCGCTGGAGATCGCGTCAGATGGCAACCTGATATTGAAGCCGGTACAGGTATTGTAAGTGAAGTGCTTACTCGCCATAGTAAGCTTTCGCGACCAGGCTTTCGTGGCCAAACACGCATGGTCGCCGCGAATATTGACATCATTGGTATTGTTACACCGATTGAACCCGGCATTCATCCAGATATGATCGACCGTTATTTAGTGGCTGCGGCGCAATTAAATATTCCAGTTGCCATTATCATAAATAAAATTGATCTTATTCAGGATGACGAAGCTTGGGAAGCAGTGGCCGAATTATTGATTCCCTATGAAGAAATGGGCATCGAACTGATTCCGGTCTCCAGTCAATTAGAACATGGGCTTGAAGATTTAGAAGATTTTTTAAACCAACAAACCAGCGTATTGGTTGGGCCTTCTGGCGCAGGGAAATCCTCTTTAATTAACGCACTTATTCCAGACTTAGATATTCGAACCAGCGCTTTATCTGAAGCGACAGGCTTAGGGGTTCATACCACAACAAACAGCATCCTTTACCACCTACCTAAAGGGGGCGACATCATTGACTCACCCGGCGTTCGCCAATTCACCCCAAGCCCCTGCTCACTTACGGAGCTAGAAAGTTATTATGCTGATTTTGAACCTTTCCTAGGACAGTGTAAGTTTCATAACTGCACCCATAGCATTGAGCCAGGTTGCGCGATTAAGCAGGCGGTTGAAGATGATCAAATCGCTTACACCCGCTATCAAAGTTTCCAACGTTTATTACAGGAATTTAAAGAATCTGAAATAAAATATTAAAATTTCGCCATAAAATATATCAATAGGCTAACTAAGTTAAGCTACCAAAAAAACCGAGACCAAATATAGAAGTATCGTCGTCACACCAATCACACCAACCCAAAATAAAAACACCCACCCCAAGGGTTTTGGGTTATTAACCAGCTTCAATGCATACCAGCTAACGATGGTGGCAACTATTGTAATCAACCAAAGCTTAATTAAGACCATGAAACCTCCTTTTAAAAAAACATTCTAACGTAACCAACCGAAATTAGATCTAAGTGTTTTTTATTAACTGTTTATCTATCACCATAAAATAAACTAATAACAGAAACTGCTAATAAAGGCTCCAGCCCCTTATTAGCTTGACTCCAATTGGCTTTTGGTTTCTAATTACCGCTAAGGGTTCACCCTGAAATTTTTGTTTAGTACTTTAGGAGAGTGCAACATGAGTAAAGCAATTTTAGCTGCTGCGGCAGTAGGTTTAATGACTTTTGGTATGACTGCTCAAGCCGCAGACGTAAAAGCTGGTCAAGCCGCGTTCTCAACCTGTATGGGTTGTCACGGAGCTGGTGGTGAAGGTGGCGTTGGTCCGGCTGTTAAAGGTCGTGATGCTGGCGAATTGGCTGGTCTTCTTAAGAAGTACCGTGCTGGTGAAAATGTTGGCCCTATGTCAGCAATGATGCAGCCTATGGCGGCTGGTTTGTCTGATGCAGACATTGAAAACCTAGCCGCTTATATGTCTAGCCTATAAGTCACTTATAGCGTTTGAAAAACCGCCTACGGGCGGTTTTTTTATTTCTACGTGAACAGTTTGGTTATAATATAGAAGTTATTTTGTTAAAAAGCCCCTCAACTGGAGAAAACGAGCATGAAAAAAGGACTAATCACGGCATTCGCTTTAAGTCTAATCAGCAACGGTGCGATTGCAATGGATCCACCTGCTAAAAGTACAACCTGTGTAGGTTGTCACGGAGCTGATGGAAATAGCTTGGCTCCCAATTTCCCTAAAATTGCAGGCCAACATGCCGCTTACTTAGAGAAAGCTCTTAAAGACTACCGTGAAGGTTATCGTCGCGATTCAACTATGGCGGCTTTTGCTCGTGACCTAACAGATGAAGAAATCAAAGCCTTAGCTGAATACTATTCAAAGCAAACGCCTAGATAAACTGTTGCTTAATCCCGCACAAAAAAAACCGCCCATCTAAATTATTAGACGGGCGGTTTTTTAATATCTTAAATCATTCCTAAAGTCTTTTATAACAACACACGTTCAATTCCATCATCTTCTAACTTGGCAATAAAGTCTTTTTTCCAGCTCTTACCCAATAAATTATTCGCCATCTCTACCACGATATAATCGGTTTTTAGGCCAGTTTCATCCTGATAGCGGTTTAATCCTTGTTGGCAAGCTGGGCAAGAAGTTAATAGCTTCACATTTCCATTAACCGCTTTATCCGAGCCTGTTAAGTCTTTAATACCTTGCTTCAACTCCTCTTCCTTACGGAAACGTAATTGGTTAGCAATGTCAGGGCGAGAGGTTGCCAAAGTTCCCGCTTCACTGCAGCAGCGATCATTTAATGGTACGTCAATACCAGTCAAAGTGCTTGCTACTTTAGCCGAGTCATATTTTTTCATTGGATCATGACATGGCTCGTGATACATATATTGCACCCCTTCTACACCTTGCATTTTCACACCTTTTTCCATCAGGAACTCATGAATATCTAGTAAACGACAACCTGGGAAAATCTGTTCAAATTCATATTTCAACAACTGATCCATACATGTCCCGCATGACACCAACACGGTTTTAATATCTAGATAATTTAAGGTGTTAGCTACGCGATGGAACAGGGCTCGATTTTCAGTCGTAATTTGCGCACCTTTAGCCGCTTGACCCGCCGCCGTTTGTGGATAACCGCAACACAAGTAACCTGGAGGCAAAATCGTTTGCACACCAGTTTCATACAGCATCGTTAAGGTCGCCATACTGATGTCACTGAATAAACGCTCAGAGCCACAGCCCGGGAAATAAAACACGGCTTCGGTTTCCTCAGAGGTTTTAACCGGATCACGTAAAATCGGCACAATCGTTCGATCCTCAAGTGAAAGCAACGCGCGCATAGTCGGCTGATTTGGCCCTATATCTAAGGGTTTACGCACAAAGTGAATAACTTGCTGTGTCACCGGTGTTTGCCCGGTAGAACTCGCTGGCAATTGATCCTTGCGGCCAAGCAACCCTGTCCATTTAGCCAAACGATGACCAAGTCGTTGACCGACTGCCCCCCAGCCCAATAAAGTGGTGCGTAAAAACTTCACCAGGCCTGGCTGTCCAGTATTTAAGTAGAACAAGGCAGCCTTTGTGCCTATGCTCGATTGTTTTTGCCCCATATCAGTCAAGATCTTGCGCATACGTATGGATACATCACCAAAGTCAATATCAACTGGGCAAGGTGCTTCACATTTATGACAAGTGGTGCAATGGTCTGCGACATCGTTCATCGCATCAAAATGATGCAATGAAATGCCACGTCGCGTTTGTTCTTCGTATAAGAAGGCTTCAATAACTTGACCGGTTGCCAAAATTTTATTACGCGGTGAATAGAGTAGATTCGCACGCGGAATATGGGTTTGGCATACAGGCTTACATTTTCCGCAACGCAAACAATCTTTAATATCATTGTTAAGCTGATCGAGTTCACTGGCTTCTAAAATCAGCGCTTCTTGCTTAACTAGAGATAAAGAAGGCGTATAAGCATTGTGCAAACCAGAACCCGGCATCAGTTTGCCTTTGTTAAAGTGACCGTTCGGGTCAACTTTATTTTTATAGTCCACAAACGCCTGAATTTTTTCCGATGACAAAAACTCGATTTTTGTTAAACCGATCCCATGCTCACCTGAAATAACGCCACCTAAATCAGTGGCTAGTTTCATCACGCGCTCTACTACACGATCGGCCAACTGAATCATCTGATAATTGTTTGAGTGCACAGGGATATTGGTGTGGATATTGCCATCCCCTGCGTGCATGTGTAATGCCACAAACAAACGTGCGTTACGTAATTCAAAATGCAGTTCTTTCAAACGACCCATGACCGCTTCAAAGTCATGACCCATAAAGGTTTGCTGTAAAAACTCAAGTACTTCTTGACGGTAAGAGATTACTAAGTCACGACGTAAAATCAAGTTAACTAAAGTATCGTTATCACGCATTTGAGTGCGTGCACTTTCATCCAAAAAGTCGACTAAGTTGGCAGCCGGCTCATCTAGTGAGTTCAACAACATCGTCCAACGGTGTTTGACCTTTTCAAGATGTTGAAGTGTCGCCTGTACTTTTGAATTAAAGTAGTCAGCTGGTCCACCTTGACTGTCTTCAAAATCATCTTCCAAGGTATACTCAGGAATATCGCCTTCAAAGTACGCGCTTAAACTGTCGATAATATCAATTTTATTTTGAATCGACATTTCGATGTTTATACGTTCGATACCTTCGTTGTAGTCATTCAAGCGTGGCAATGGAATAACCACGTCTTCATTTACCTTAAAGGCATTCGTATGCGCTGAAATGGCAGCGGTACGTGAACGATCCGCCCAGAAACGTTTGCGTGCTTCAGCACTGACGGCGACAAAACCTTCTGCATTACGTTTGTTTGCCAATTCAACAATCTCTTGGCAAGTTTTCGCTACCTCAAAGCCATTTTCACCAGCAATATCGCCGATTAGAATCATTTTTGGTAACTCACGACGTTTAGCTTTCGTGTTGTATTTAACGGCCCTAACATATCGCTCATCTAAGTGCTCTAAACCGGCCAGCAGAATACCTTGTGCTTTTTTACTTTCAATAAAGTCCGTAATTTCGACAATCGCTGGTACCGCCAAACTCAAATCAGTGCCAAAAAACTCTAAGCAAACCGTTCGTATATGTTCTGGCATGCGATGCAAGATAAAGCGCGCAGAGGTAATTAAGCCATCACAGCCTTCTTTTTGCACACCTGGCAAACCGCTCAAGAACTTATCGGTAACGTCTTTTCCTAAACCAGCTTGGCGGAAAGCCGTACCGGGTATATTTAGAGTTTCGACCTCAGCCATTGGGGTTGTGCCATCACGTTCGTAACGATGAATTTCAAATGTAACCATCGCCTGATCTTGGAGCTTTCCAAGATTATGATTAACGCGCACTACTTCCAACCAGCTCGCATCTGGCATCACCATTTTCCATGATGCCAAGTTGTCTAAAGTTGTTCCCCACAAGACGGCTTTTTTGCCGCCCGCATTCATCGAAATGTTTCCGCCAATCGTTGAGGCGTCATGAGATGTTGGGTCCACTGCAAACACTAGGTCATTGCGCTCTGCTAATTCTGTCACACGTTTAGTTACCACCCCAGCACCGGTCCGAACAGTAGGGACTTTAACCCCCACACCCGGCAACTCAATTGGTTCAACCATACCAAGGAACTCAAGTTTCTCGGTATTAATAACTGCGGTATTAGCATGCAATGGAATTGCGCCGCCGGTATAACCTGTGCCACCCCCACGTGGAATGATGACCAATCCAAGTTCAATGCAAGCGGCGACGATATCGGCCACCTCTTGCTCTGTGTCTGGACTAATCACCACCAATGGAAGCTCCACACGCCAGTCAGTCGCATCCGTGGCATGAGATACCCTTGCTAAACCACCAAAGTCCGTATTGTCAGCACGTGTGATTTTTTTTAAGCGTTTACTTACTTTTTGACGCAAAGTAACTTGCTGAGGGAACCAAGCTTCAAAATCTGTTACCGCTTTTTTTACTGAGTTCAGTAATGATTCAGCCAGTTGATTATCATTTAAGCGAGCCTCGACCTGGGCTAATCGATGATGCAAAGCATCAATCAAACCAGCGCGACGCTTGGCATTTTCTAATAGATCATCCTGAATATATGGATTACGCGATACAACCCACATATCCCCCAGAACTTCAAACAACATTTGTGCAGAACGCCCTGTATTACGAGTTTCACGCAATTGTTCGATCGACTGCCAACCCGCTTCGCCTAAAAAACGTAAGACGATTTCTCGATCTGAAAAAGAGGTGTAATTGTATGGAATCTCGCGAATGCGTTTTGTCGCTGTCATTTTGCGCTGCCACCTTGGGATTGAAAGTTGATAACAAGAACTTAACTAATGGCCTGTTTAATTACCAGGCCGGCTAATCAAATGAGGTTAAATTATTAGTTAGAACGCTGTCTTGGTTTATTTCGAGTTTTTTTCGATTCGGCGAATGTTTTAATCCGACGTTTACGATCTTTTTGTTTTGCGGTTAATTGATCTTTGTTCTCATCAAATGGATTTTCGCCCACTCTAAACTCAACGATAACCGGCGTACCCTCCCATTTAAACGCTTTCCGAAACACATTTTCTAAATAACGCTTATAAGGGTTAGGCACTTTATCGAGTTTGTTACCGTGAATGATTACACGAGGAGGATTCAGACCACCCAAGTGAGCATAACGCATTTTTAGACGACGTCCACCCACTAAGGGGGGCTGGTGATCCAACACCGCCTGCTCAAGAACTCGATTTAAGTCAGACGTTGGTACTTTATGTGTGGCCGCACGATAAACCTGCTTAATCGTTTTAAATAAATCGCCCACACCCGTACCATGCAAAGCCGATATTAAATGCGTTTTAGCGTACTCGACAAACTGTAAACGGTAATCCAACTCGTGCCGGATTTTTTTGCGTTGATCTTGATCTAAATTGTCCCATTTATTGACCGCTAAAACTAAACCACGGCCCGACTCTATGGCTAAACCTAGCAAGGTTAAATCTTGATCGGTAATTCCTTCGGAACCGTCCATCAACATCACCACCACGTGCGCATCCTGCATAGCCTCAATCGCTTTTAGAATGCTAAATTTTTCGATTTTTTCAGAGACATTTTTTCGACGTCGCACCCCCGCCGTATCAATCAAAGTATAAGCTTGTCCGTCGCGTTCAAAGGGCACATAAATACTATCACGCGTCGTGCCAGGCATATCAAATGCCACCACACGGTCTTCACCCAGCATACGGTTTATAAGCGTTGATTTCCCTACATTGGGTCGACCGATTACCGCGACCCGAATGCCCGGATGCTCGTCTAAACCTACATCATCTGTTTTAACTTCGATCGGTAAACGTTCAATTAAATCATCTACCGCTTCGGCAACATTATCACCATGTGCCGATGATATACCAATTGGCTCACCCAGTCCCATGCCATAAAATTCGGCGGTTAAAACATCTAAGTTGCAACCCTCCGTTTTATTCACCAATAACTGTACCGGCTTACCAAAACCACGAATAAAGTTCGCAATTGACTCATCAGCCGGAGTTAATCCGGCGCGCCCATCGGTAATAAAGAAGATAGCATGCGCCTCTTCTAGCGCTTGCTGGACTTGCGACGCCATTAAAGGATCAATCCCAAGGCCTTCACCACTCAAACCGCCAGTATCTACTACAATATAATCGTACTCACCCACTCGTCCTGTGCCATATTGGCGGTCACGCGTTAACCCAGGGTAATCCGCCACAATGGCATCACGGGTTTTGGTTAAACGGTTAAATAGGGTGGATTTACCTACATTAGGACGGCCCACTAGAGCCACAATCGGTTTACTCATGGTTTACACTCGATTTAACACCACCAGGCCTGGTGGTCGGTGCGTTTTGATCTTGATAAGCCGTTACGCCCCCATCACTATCTAACACATAATAATGTTTTTTATCTTGATGAATCCGGAGGATTTTTTCACCGTCCTTCAAATGATTGGCGTGTTTGAAACGCACCGTAATATGACCATCTTTTGGGTCTATCCAATGCAGATAACCCAAGCCATCGCTAAGTAATATTGATGGGCGCGAAACAGAAAAATTCGAATCAATTAATACGTCACCTAATAAGCGATATTGCAATGCCGCTTGATTCCAAAACTCAGTACCAGTAGCAGGGTCTAATGCACGCAACACATCGGTTTCATCTACTAAATAAATCACATTATCCAACACCACAAAATCACGGTAACCGGAGATATCTTTCGCCCAAGAAATATTGCCATTTTTTGGATTTACAGCCGCCATGCGACCGTTGTAACTTAAGACAAACAAACGGTCATTGTGTAAAACCAAACCGGACTGAATATCAACCATTCTTTCCAAGTCAGTACGACCAGACGGGGTCACAATACGGGCATCCCAAATGGCTTCACCAGTGGTGACCGATAAGGCTTCAACAAAGCCTGACTCGCGTCCGACATAAACTTTATCATCGTTTACCAATACCGGTGCCGCACCGCGAATAAACAGATTGGGCATTTGATGATCGGCTACCCAAACAACTTCTCCTGATTGAAGATTAAGCGCAATTACTCGACCATCATTCGTGCGAACAAATACACGACCAGTCGCCACAACCGGTGTGCTAACGACCTCGCTATTTAACTGAGTTTGCCAAACCACTTGTCCCGTTTCAGGAGACAGCGCAAGTAAGTCTCCTTTTGCCGAACCGATCAATAGTTTTCCGTCCGCTAACACTGGACCGGCTAATATCGCCGCTTCATATTTTGTCTGCCAAATAACTTGATCGGTATAGCGCGATTTATTTTGTTTCCAAAGAGCGGTTACCAAGCCTGAGCTCGACGCGACAAATAAGTGTTGAGCATCGTCAGCAATCGTCAAACTGCGCCCATCGGCTTCAGACAATTTATTCACCGATACTTGCCATTCTAAAGTTAAATCACGGCCATCAACGCCTTGCGCTAAAGGCGTTGGCGTACGTACTGTATTTGAAGTGGAACTACAAGCCTGAAGTAATACCGCGCTTAAACATAAGCCGACAACTAAAAAAGGTGTTTTCATTATTGCGCCAAATCATCCATTTGTAAGCGTGCAATATTTCGCAAATCAGTTTGAGCTTGCTGATTGTCAACTACACGTTTGAAAGCTGCCTGAGCCTGTGAAAAATTTTGCTGAGATTGAGCTAACAATGCCATTACATAATCCACATTGGCTTGTTGAGCACCACCCAATTTTTGGGTCGCCAAGGTATCCAATAGCTTCTGGGCCTCGTCTAGTTGCGATAACTCAATTTGGATCCGCGCCATTCTCAACTGTGCCGTCACTTGCATATCGGCTGGCTGTTTCGCATTAACCACCCACTGCAAAGCGTCTAATGCCTCTTCTGACTCTGCTTTTTCCCAATGGAACTGAGCCAACATCATTGCCGCAGCCCCTGCATATGGGCTACTAGGCTGTTCTTGCATCAAACGACGAGCTTCACGCGACACCTCACCAAATGCGCCATTTTGGTGACTCAGTTCTAGCACCTCAAATGTGGCAGAAGCATTTGCCGATTGCGCGTAGGTATAAGACTGCCAATAACGCCAACCTGCAAAAGCGATCGCTACCACTAGCACACCACTTAAAATCAAAGTCCCATATTTAGCCCACCAAGCTTTAATAGCTTCGATTTGTTCCTGCTCGGTATCATAACGACTCATAACTTACCTTTTACATACGTTGTGAAAAAAAGGCCACCAGCTCATCCCAAGCTAGTGACTGTTGTTCGGATTGTTCTCTTAATGGTTTGATCATAGCCACTTGCTGGCTGACTTCATTGTCACCCAAAATAACGGCGTAGGTTGCACCCGATTTATCTGCCTTCTTAAGTTGGCTTTTGAAGCTCCCTCCGCCACAATTCATTTGAACACTTAAGCTTGGCAAGGCATCGCGTAACATTTCAGCTAGTACCAGGCCTGGTCTTGCGGCCTGATCCCCCGCCAGTACGACATAAATATCAGCTGGAATACTGTCTTCTGGGCTTTGTTGATCAATAATCAATGCCATCAAACGCTCAATCCCTAAAGCAAAGCCGACTGCCGGGGTTGGCTTACCACCAATTTGTTCAACCAAACCATCATAACGCCCACCGGCGCAAACTGTACCCTGCGCACCTAAATCCTTTGTCACCCACTCAAATACGCTGCGGTTATAATAGTCTAGCCCTCGAACCAGGTTTGGGTTAATCACATAATCCAATCCCAAATCATCAAGTTGGGCGCAGAGTTGTTCAAAGTGCTGCTTTGACTCAACATCCAAAGCATCCATAAGCTTAGGGGCGTTGGCAACAACGTCCTGCATGGCAGGATTCTTAGTGTCTAACACACGTAAAGGATTGGTATTTAAACGACGCAAACTATCTTCATCTAATTCGTCAATACGACTTTGTAAATATGCGACTAAATCTTCTCGGTAAGCGGTGCGAGCTTGCTGGCTTCCGAGCGAATTAATTTGTAACTCTAAACCGTTCAAACCAAGCTGCTCCCACAGACGAGCGCTGAGTGCGATTAGCTCAACATCAATATCTGGTCCGTTTAAACCAAACACTTCCACGCCAAGCTGATGAAACTGACGATATCGACCTTTTTGCGGACGCTCGTGACGAAACATCGGGCCAGAATAATACAGTTTTTGTATTTGATTGTGGGTTAACCCATTTTCAATCATGGCGCGCACGCATCCCGCCGTGCCCTCTGGACGTAATGACAAACTATCGCCATTACGGTCCGCAAAGGTATACATTTCTTTTTCGACAATGTCGGTTACTTCACCAATTGAACGCGCAAACAATTCGGTTTTTTCAACCAAAGGCAAACGAATAGGTTGATAACCATATTGATGTAATGTCTGCTCTGCGGCCTGCAAAACTTTTTGAAATGCCATCGCTTGCTGGCCATAAATATCATTCATGCCGCGAATGGCCGCAATTTGTTTTGTCATAAAGTTTTTATTCCTAAGGCTTGGTTTGAACTCTTACTCCGAAGGCACAAACCGATCTGTTTCAATATTCTGTTTTTCTATTTGAGTCGATTCAAGCATTAAGGGTTCCGTACTCACACTTGGAATACCAACGGTTTCCGCCATATCCGATTCCAACAGATTGGTCACGGCAAAATAACTTACTACCAACACAATTACCCAAACCACGGTCCAATAAACTCGACGGCTATTTTCTGGGGCTTGAACATTTAAGCCTTTTTGTTCAACAGGCTTAAGCTTCGAGCTGAGGTTTTGTGCATCATCCTGACTCAGCATAAATGGCGACAAATCCACATCCAATAAGGCTGCATAATTTCTTAGGTGGCCTCGTTCAAAAGAGTCTAAATCTTCTATCGAGGTCTTTTTTTCGAGTTCTTCTAACCGGTCGACCGGCAACTTTAAACTCTCGGAGACTTGTTTGAGGCTGAGTTTTTTTTCCAAACGCGTATTACGCAACAGTTGCGCAAAAGATGATCCCGCTGATATTTCTTGATTCTGCATGGACTTACCCTCTTTAAAACAAACTATCCTCACACTTGATTTAACTGAGGACTCATCGTCAAATCCGTTAACTCTACACGATGAAGCGTGCGTTTAGTGCGATCCTTAACCTTACCAGCCAACTGGCCACAAGCGGCATCAATATCATCGCCACGTGTCTTTCTAACCGTACAGTTTAACCCAGCTTGCTTTAATCGATCCTGAAAACGGTGAACCGCATTATTGGAAGAGCGCTTATAGTCCGTATTTGGAAACGGATTAAATGGAATCAGATTAATCTTAGAAGGCAAATTCCCCAGTAGATCAATCAACTCGTCTGCGTGCTCAACTCGATCGTTCACGCCATCCAACATCACATATTCAATCGTAATGTGTTTTTTAGAGTTGCCACCTTCCACATAACGAAACAAGGCGGGCATCAAAACTTCAAGCGGATATTTTTTATTAACCGGCACCAACTCATCACGCAAAGCATTATTAGGCGCATGCAATGAAATCGCCAAGCTAGCATCGACTTCTTCTCGCAATTTGTCTATAGCGGGTACAACCCCGGCTGTACTTATCGTGACACGACGCTTTGATAAGCCATAAGCATTATCATCCATTAAAATACGCGCCACCGGGAAAACATGTGTGACGTTTAATAGCGGCTCACCCATTCCCATAAAGACAACATTGCTCACCACTCTTTCCTCGCGCGGTGTAGTGCCCAACGCTTTATTCGCCACCCACATTTGAGCAACAATTTCCCAATTCTCTAAATTACGATTAAAACCCTGTTGAGCGGTAGAGCAGAAAGAACACTCCAATGCACAACCGACTTGCGAAGAAATACAGAGTGTGCCTCGGTCGGCTTCTGGTATAAATACGGTTTCGATGCAGTTATGGTTATCCATTTCTAGCACCCATTTAATCGTGCCATCACTTGAGCGCTGCTCAGCCACAATTTTTGGGGTGCGGATCTGTGCGACTTGCTTTAATTTTTCACGTAAGGCCTTGCTGACATTGGTCATGTCATCAAAGTCACTCACTCCCATTTGATGAATCCATTTCATGACCTGAACGGCGCGAAAAGGTTTTTCACCCATCTGAGCAAAAAAGGCTTCTAGTGCCGCTCTATCCATGCCCAGCAAATCGGTTTTTTCTGTCGCCTGTGTCATGCTCATGTTTCCTAAACTTAACTCAAATGAGTGCAAATATTACTGACGAGAAAACACTTCGTCTGCACTAAAAAAATACGCGATCTCACGTTCTGCACTTTCTAACGAGTCTGAACCATGAGCACAGTTTACACGGGTAGACTCGGCATGGTCGGCACGAATAGTGCCGGCCTCAGCTTTAGCTGGGTCGGTCGCCCCCATAATCTTTCGATTTAAAGTAATCGCATTTTCACCTTCCAGCACTTGAACAACACAAGGCCCCGATGTCATAAAATCGACCAGTGGCTCATAAAATTCGCGGCCTTTATGCTCAATATAAAAGCCCGCCGCCTGCTCCTGCGTCATTTGGATCATTTTGGCCGCCACCACACGCAAGCCTTGAGATTCAAATCGGTGAATAATGTCACCAATCACATTCTTTTGAACCGCATCCGGCTTAATAATCGACAGGGTTTGTTCAAGCATTTGTATTCCTTAGGCTTTCATAAAGGGAGGTTATTTTATCAAGTCTACCTAAGGTTTGCACAATTGATCGCCTATTGTGTGACCAATAGCAAGAAACCCCATCAAAGGGGTTTCTTAAACAAGCTTATCAACCCAAATTAGCTCTTTTAAACAGTAAAGGATTCCCCACAACCGCATTCATCTTTTATATTCGGGTTTCTAAACTCAAAGCCTTCGTTTAATAAACTCTCTTTTACATAATCAATTTCAAGGCCGTCAATATTCTGTAAACTTTTTGGATCAACATAGACATTGACACCGAAACTTTCAAAAACCAGATCACTTTCAGCCGCTTCATCGACATAGTCCACGACATAAGCAAAGCCTGCACATCCACTTACTTTCGTTCCCACACGCAGACCAATCCCTTCGCCACGCTTTTCAATCATAGTTTTGACTCGTTGAGCTGCGGCTTGTGTAAGACTAACGCCCATATTTTCTCCTAACGATCATCTGATTCTCTAACTACAAAGACAATTCAATTTTATGAGTTGACGATGTTTTATTTAACAAAGTTTGCAACGTAACATTACTTAGAAAGTCGTCAATCATAGAACTCAAGTCATCCCATAACTCATGAGACAAACACTTACTACCATTTTGACAATTAGCGCGCCCTTCACACTTACGTGCATCCAACTTTTCATCAACCGCATGAATAATATCACTAATACTAATCGCGCGCGCCTCGCGGCTTAATCGGTAACCGCCTCCCGGTCCACGTGCACTCTTAACCAATCCGGATTTTTTTAACTTTGCAAACAACTGCTCAAGGTAAGAAAGCGAAATCTCCTGACGCTGTGAAATTAAGGCCAGTGTAATTGGTCCAGAATCTTGATTCAGGGCAATATCAATCATGGCCGTTACCGCATAGCGACCTTTTGAAGTAAGTTTCATCTATACAAATCCGAGTTTTAAAATAAATGTAAACACAATTGTATAATAACCGACCGGAACACTCAACTATTTAGCCCTCCGCATCGCTTTTAACTCCCCGATGTAAATGTGCCGCTTGCTCTGGATCATCTGGATCCAGCACCGCATCATCCAAGTTGGGTAACTCCATATCAACGCGCGCACCACCTAGGCGTTCTATTTCACAACTCAGCTGAGACAACCGCTCATCCTGTGCTTGCACATGATCAAGTAAACTATAGATCGCCTTTTCGACGGGATCATCTGCATCCTGCGTAATGCCATAGGCATCAAAACCAATTTTCTGAGCCATTTTTTCACGTTTCTTGCGCTGCTGATCATCGGTCTTATGCACAATACGGCCAGGAATCCCAACTACGGTCTTATCTTCTGGCACATCTTTAATCACCACAGCATTCGAGCCTATACGAGCATCATCGCCAACATAGATGGGCCCTAATATTTTCGCGCCCGCCCCGACGACGACACGTTCACCCAGAGTTGGATGGCGTTTACCCTCTTTCCAGCTGGTTCCACCCAATGTCACGCCATGATACAGCGTACAATCATTGCCAATTTCAGCCGTTTCACCAATAACAACCCCCATACCATGGTCAATAAATACACGCTCACCAATTTTGGCCGCGGGGTGAATTTCGATGCCAGTAAACCAGCGTGCCACGGTCGCGATAAAACGTGCCAACCACTTTAAACCTTTTCCCCATAAAAAATGCGCCAAGCGATACCAAATAATCGCATGCACACCAGGGTAAGTTGTCAGTACATCCCATAGATTTCGCGCCGCTGGATCGCGTTCAAATACACACTTAATATCTTGCTTCACACGATCAAACATGTTTTTTTGCCTCCTCACGTAACTGCGCTTGACGCTGCGCGGCGGTTAAGATCCCACGCAAAATATCGACTTCTTTTACATCCAAATGTGAACGATTAAATAACCGTCGCATGCGGCGCATAAAACGTGCGTTTTTATTCGGATCTAAAAACTCAATATCTTGCAACGCTTGGTACAAGTGTCCGTAAAACCCTTCCATTTGTTCGCTTGAGGCGACGTCGTGGCGATAGCCTTGCGATTGTTCCACAATTGGCTGGCACGCCATGCGGCATTCATAAGCAAACACCTGAACAGCGGCGGCCAAATTTAACGATGTGTAATCTGGATTTGATGGGATATGAGCCAAATAATGACACCGATCCATTTCCGCATTCGACAAACCCGAGTCTTCACGCCCAAACACTAAAGCTACCTGGTTTGCCGCTTTTTCCAAAGCTAGTGCAGCCGTTTCACGGACATCCAACTGAGGCCATGCGACTTTTCGCAACCGTGCGCTGGCACCAATGACTAAAGCACAGTCCGCAACGGCCGCTTCCAAACTATCAAACACTTGAGCCTTCGCCAAGATATCACCCGCGCCCGATGCCCTTGACGATGCTGTATGACTCGGAAAATCGTTTGGGTTTACCAAAGCTAGCTGTGATAACCCCATATTTTTCATCGCACGCGCCACTCCGCCAATATTGCCAGGGTGAGAGGTTTCAACCAGAACTATCTTAACACTAGCTAATGGCGCATATTGATCAGGCATGTCGATTCCATCGTTTTAGTTTATAATAGCGAGCTAGTTTACACTAGGCCTGTTGCATTTTCATATCCGGGTCTTGTAAACGACCTGTTTGCTCACTCTTTTACAATCTGGAACTCAACATGCACCCAATTTTGAACGTGGCCATGATCGCGGCACGCGAAGCTGGCGAAATCATTCTTCGCAATCTCGACAATATTGACCGTCTGAATATCGAAGAAAAAACCAAAAATAACTTCGTCAGCGAAGTGGATAAACTAGCCGAACAAGCTATTATCAAAACCATACATAAATATTACCCTGACCACGGCATCTTAGCTGAAGAAAGTGGGCGCCAAAACCCGAAGGCTGAAATGCAGTGGATTATTGATCCACTTGATGGCACCACCAACTTTTTACACCAATTTCCACAGTTTTCCGTGTCGATCGCTGTAATGGAAAAAGGCAAACTTACTCACGGTGTGGTGTTTGACCCTGTGAGAGATGAAATGTTTCATGCCACCCGTGGTAGTGGTGCACGTTTAAACAACCGTCGCCTTCGAGTTACCGAGCAAAAAAACTTGAAACACGCTTTATTGGCAACCGGTTTCCCCTATTATGAATTTGATTATGTAGACAGCTATTTAGCCAGCTTTAAATCTTTCATGCTTAATACGGCTGGCATTCGTCGCGCAGGCTCAGCCGCGTTAGATTTAGCTTATGTAGCCGCGGGCCGCGTAGATGGGTACTGGGAATTTAACCTCAAACCGTGGGATATTGCCGCTGGGGTTTTGCTTGTTAAAGAAGCCGGTGGCATGTGTACCGATTTTGCAGGCAACGATAACATGTTGGAATCTGGGAATATTTTGGCTTGTACGCCAAAACTAATGAAGGACATGGCAAAAACCTTAACCGAAACCATTCCAGCTGAACTTCGTAAATAACACAATACCAGGCCTGGTGCTTTACCATACCGGCCAGGCCTGGCGCTTTACCTTCTAGCCATCCAAACGCTTTGACATTAGAATCGCGTCCTCCCGTCCATCCGGACTACACTGATAATAATTTTTTCGCACACCATCTTGGGCAAAACCCATTGCCCTGTACAAATTACGCGCCAACTTATTTGAACGTCGCACCTCAAGTAAAATAACCGAATATTCGGTGTTCTCAAACCGATTAAAAATTGCTTGCAGTGCGTGCTTAGCCACCCCTTTATTTTGACTATCGGGGGCGACACTTAAATTTAATAAATGCAGCTCATCCAACACTGGCAGCATGCAACAATAACCCAACGCCGAATCTGCTACATCCATCAACAAATAATTTAATCCCTCATGCAAAGCACGCTCAAACCCGTTCCTTGTCCAAGGATGAGTGTAGTTTTGACGCTCAATTTGCATCACCCAATCTAAGTCAGATTCATCCAAAGGTTTTAAGTGGCTAAACATAGACAGGTCAAACAGGGGTTATGGCGCAGAAAACTGAATTAAGCGCTCATAAAACACGCGCTTTAAATTGGGCTGTTCAAGCATAGCTTCAAAACTCGGCAATGGTGTAACCTGCAGGCCTTCAGCTAACATTTCATTCAACTCATGATCCGGGTTCATACTAAACACTTGCTCACATCCAAGTTCAATCAAATGCTCAACTACATCAAACATCGCTTGTTCAGTCTGTAAGCTATCTGTGTCGTAAAACAATACAGCGTCTTCCGAGCCAAAATGAAACTTCAGTATAGATTGCCACAACCACCAGGCCTGGTGGTCGGGTTGCTGCCAAATACTCGACACGCCTGAACCAATCAATACCCACTTAGGTTGAACTAACGGACTAGAATATTGAGTCGTTTGAGCTTGCTGTTCCACTTCACCCTGCTCAATTGTAGAAGCTACCAGGTTAGATTGTGAAGCCTTAAGGTTTGGACGAGCTTGCCAATCGGTCACGCCCAACCCCGTCCAAACATCTGCATGTATTTTGCTTTCAGACACAACTTAAATCGTTTCTTCACGCTGTGGATGCGCTTTGTTGTCATCCATCGAAAACTTGTTCAATGCGTTAATGTAAGCTTTTGCTGACGCAGTCACAATATCCGTATCCGAACCTTGACCATTTAGAATCCGCCCACCTTTCTCCAAACGCACGGTGGTTTCGCCTAAAGAGTCGGTACCATTGGTCACGTTACTCACCGAGTAAAGCTCCAGAGTGGTGCCAGAGTGAATAATTTGCTCAATCGCTTTAAAAGTCGCGTCGACTACCCCGCCACCTTTAGCATTTGCAGTATGCTCAACACCATTTACCCACAAAGTCAAAGTCGCATGAGGCGCTTCCCCCATTTCAGTTGATACTCTTAGAGCCATCAACCGAATGGATTCGTTTTCTAAGCGTTCATTGTTGGCATCGGTGACTAAGGCTTGTAAATCTTCATCGTAAATTTCATGCTTACGATCTGCTAGTTCTTTAAAACGTAAAAACGCATCATTTAATTGTTCTTCCGTTTCAAACTCAATCCCTAACTCTAATAAGCGTGTACGGAAAGCATTACGGCCCGAATGTTTACCCAATACCATTTTATTGGTTACCCAGCCCACGTCTTCGGCGCGCATGATTTCATAAGTTTCACGATGCTTTAATACGCCATCTTGGTGAATACCCGATTCGTGAGCAAAGGCATTCGCCCCCACAATCGCTTTATTAGGCTGCACATTAAACCCGGTGATATTGGACACCAAACGAGAGGCATTCAAAATTTCAGGTGTATGAATACGAGTATCCACCGAAAAATGATCTTGGCGAGTTCGTACCGCCATGACCACTTCTTCAAGAGCAGTATTACCAGCACGCTCACCCAAACCATTAATTGTACATTCGACTTGGCGCGCGCCGTTTGATACCGCCGCCAAGGAGTTGGCAACTGCCAAGCCTAAGTCGTTATGACAATGCGCCGAGAAAACCGCTTTATCCGAGTTAGGCACACGTTCCATTACATTTTTAAACAAGGCACCAAATTGTTCCGGCACGTTATAACCGACGGTATCTGGCATGTTAATCGTCGTCGCGCCGGCTTTAATAACCGCTTCAACCACCCGGCACAAAAAGTCTAAATCAGAACGCCCAGCATCCTCCGGGGAAAATTCAACATCGTCAGTATAGCGGCGTGCTTGTTTAACCGCCCAAACCGCACGTTCCACTACTTCATCAGGACTCATGCGGAGTTTCATTTGCATATGAATAGGAGAGGTTGCAATAAATGTATGGATTCGACCTGAATTGGCGGGTTTAATCGCTTCACCTGCACGCGCAATATCATTTTCCACGGCACGTGCTAAACCACAGATAGTGCTGTCTTTAATCGCACTGGCGACCGCTTTAACCGAGTCAAAATCACCTTGACTGGCGGCTGGGAAACCGGCCTCAATCACATCCACACGCAACTTTTCAAGTTGCTTTGCGATGCGGACCTTTTCTTCTTTGGTCATCGAAGCGCCCGGGCTTTGCTCACCGTCGCGCAAGGTAGTATCAAAAATTATCAAATGATCTTTCATTACAATTAAGTCTCAATCTAAATTCATTAATAAAACGGATTATTCACTTTTAGCGCGATGGCGCTGAGCACGTGTTTTTTTCAGTCGAACCAAGGTCATCACCAGGCCTGACAAGGCATAGAGAAAAGCAAGGCCAAATAAGATAACCGAGGGTTTTAAGGTAATGACAACAAACACCAAAACAATCAACAGTAAGGTGACAAACGGTACTTTATCTTTTAAATTAAATTCTTTAAAACTACTAAAACGGACATTGCTTACCATGAGTAATCCACCCACCAAGGTCAGGCCAAGCGCAACCCAAGACTCTAAACCCGTATCAATCTGGTTACTTTCAACCATCCAAACAAACCCGGCCAATAAGGCCGCCGCCGCTGGGCTGGGCAAGCCTTGAAAGTAACGGCGATCGGCCACGCCTACTTGAGTGTTAAATCGCGCTAATCTTAACGCGGCTCCGGCTGTAAAAATAAACGCAACCAACCAGCCGAGCTTACCAAATTCACTCAACCCCCACACATACATTAACAAAGCCGGCGCTAAACCAAATGACACCATATCCGCTAAACTATCGTACTCCGCACCAAATGCACTGCTTGAGTTTGTCATGCGGGCAATACGTCCATCCAACCCGTCAAACACCATCGCAATAAATACCGCAATCGCGCCGGCCATAAAATCGCCATTCATGCCTGCAATGACGGCATAAAATCCCGCAAACAAGGCCAGGGTGGTCATTAAATTTGGTAGCAAATAGATGCCGCGTTCAAATGGGGGTTTCATTTATATCCTTATAACTCAATTAATTTATTTAATTCTACATGGGTTTAAAGCAACTGAAAATGACTTTGGGTTAAATCTCTTCACCTCGACCTACACCGAAATAACGAAAACCTTGTTGCTTCATAATATCTGGATCAAAAATGTTACGACCATCAAAAATAATAGGCTGACGCATTTTTTGTTTCATCACGACATAATCTGGGTTCCAGAAAAGCTTCCATTCCGTCAAGATAATCAAAGCATCCACGCCTTCAATCGCTTGGTACATGCTATCGACCATTTCAATCGTCTGAACGCCCTGCCAACTGTTAGAAAAGTCCTGCATCGCCTTTGGATCATAGGCTTTAATCTGCGCACCCTGGGCCGCAAACGCCTCTAACGCCTTAAGGCTAGGGGCATTTTCAACCGTGGAGGTGTTGGGTTTAAATGACAAGCCCCAAACGCCAATTTTAAGACCACGTAAATCCGTATCAAAAAAACGCCACGCCTTGCGAAATAACACTTCTTTTTGAATTTCGTTGTTGGATAAAACGGTACGAAGCAAATCGGCATCATAGCCTTTAGCTTGCAAGTCCCCAACCAAGGCGCGCACATCCGCCGCAAAGCTCGGCCCGCCAAAACCACAGCCCGGATATAAATAACTGAAGCCAATTCGGCTATCTGAGCCCAAGCCTTGGCGCACTTCTTCAAAATCGATATCAAAATGTTCGGCATTGTTCGCTAATTCATTGACTAAACTAATGCGAGTGGCTAGCAAGGCATTCACCGCATATTTCGTATATTCGGCCGCACGAGTCGACATCACTTTTATCTGGTCGGTCATACGATTAAACGGGCGCAATAAATCCCGCATTACTTTAATACTATCTGCTTGCCGACAACCTAATACAATTCGATCTGGTCGCATAAAGTTATCCAATGCGGAACCTTCACTAATAAAGTCAGGCATCGCCACCACGGCTACGTTTATATCTAAGTTACGCCTAGCAAAAGCGCCTAGTAACGATTGCTCAAACCTGTCCGCCGTACCCACTGGAAAGGTACTTTGGTTAACCACCAGTAAATCTCGCTTAATGGTTTCGCCCATTAATTCAATTAAAGCTTCGGCTCGATCCAAACGCCACGAAGGCGTTGATAAAATAAGAACATCGGCGTGCGCGAGCCCAACCTGCCAGTCAGCTTCAAACTGCAAACGGCCTTCTTTATACTGCTGAGCCAGCAATGCATCCAGGCCAGGTTCTTCGCGAGGCAACCGCCCGGCCACCAAATCCTCAACTTTAACCTGCCCAACCGGTAACGCCATCACGTCATTTCCTGCATGGGCCAATGCGCCTGCTGTTACTAAACCGGTAAGTTCACATCCGAATACTGAAATTTTCATGATAACTTCACTCTGTTTAATAGCTGCACGGTTGACCCATCAAATCGTCCGGCTTGCCCCGAATCAAGCATGGCTTGGTAGGTATCCTTGGCAATTAACTTGCCTAACTCAACGCCCCACTGGTCAAAAGGATTAATCTCCCAGATGACCGACTCGACAAAGGTTTTATGCTCATAAAGTGCCACCAACATTCCCAAGGTTTTGGCTGAAATAGATTTCAGTAATAAAGTATTGGATGGTTGATTGCCAGCATAGTGCTTAAATGGAGAATCAAAACTGGATTTTAAATTTTCTGGTATCGCGGCATCACCCAACATTAATACACGTGATTGCGCAAAGCAATTCGCCAAAGCCAAGCGATGTTGATATCGTAATGATTCACTTCTATGCGTATCTGAGTAACGATCAAAGTCATCGCGTTCAACAGGGGCAATAAAATCCGACATAACCGCTTGCGTTCCCTGATGTAATAACTGATAAAATGCATGCTGCGCGTTAGGGCCAACCTCCCCCCATAATATCGGACAAGTTTTATAACTCACTGGTTCGCCTTGTCGATTTACCGACTTACCATTACTTTCCATTACCAACTGTTCTAAATACGATGGCAGATATCTAAGCCGAGCATCATAGGGCAAAACCGCCTTGGCTTGAATCCCTAAAAAATTGATATGCCAGACATCAATCAATCCCATCACCACTGGAATATTCTGCTCCATCGGTGCTTGAGCAAAATGCTGATCCATCAAGCTCGCGCCTTCCAACATCTCATAAAAGCCTTCCATGCCGACTTTTAACGCGATAGGAAACCCAATGCTTGACCAAAGCGAATAACGCCCTCCCACCCAATCCCAAAACAACAATTGGTTTTCCGGCGGTATGCCCCACGTCGTCATCATATATGGCTTGGTTGACACGCCAATAAAGTGCTGAGCCATAATGGTCTTAATACTTGGGACACGCTCTTCAAGCCAGTCTTTCGCGGTTTCAGCATTTGATAGAGTATCGATTGTAGTAAAAGATTTTGAAGCCAAAACAAACAGAGTTGTTTCCTGATTCAAGCTCTTCAGCAGGTTTGAAGTTTGGGTACCATCAATGGATGAGATAAAGTGCAAGTTAATCGGCGAGGTCTGGGTTTGTAAAGCCTGCGTGACCATTAATGGCCCTAGATCTGAACCGCCGACACCAATATTAACCACATCCGTAATAGGTTTACCGCTGTAACCGCGCCAATGACCTGAGCGAACCTTGTTGACGATTGCCGCCATCTTCGAAAACTGGCTTTTCACATCCGACTGTACACTAGCCGCAAACCCTTTTATCGGCGAATCAGAACCAGCCCTAAGCGCGCTGTGAAGGGCTGGTCGATCTTCAGTATCATTTACCTTCTCGCCACTTAACAACCGATCAATCCAATCCGGCAGCGCTTGCTCTGTAGCTAACTCGAATAAGGCGCTAAGAATTTCATCATCGACACGATTTTTTGAATAGTCTAAAAACAATTCATCCAGCTCAATAGCATAACGCTGCGCTCGGTTCGGGTCTTGTTCAAACCAGGTTTTCAAGTGCTTATCAGCCGCACCGTTTTTTGCTAATTTATCTAGCTTTTGCCATGCCTTAGACTGATCCACCGCCATAATTCGATTCCTTTAGTTAGCACTCTATTTCGATTTTTTCGGCTTTAACTCAGTTAAATCTAATGACGACAAGTAAGTATGAAACGATGATCCTAACTGCGGATCACGCAACGCATATTCAACATTAGCCTCTAGAAAGCCTTGCTTATCACCACAATCGTAACTTTTGCCACCTTTAAACTCGAAGCCGAACATCACCTGTTCATTCAACAAATCAGCCATTGCATCAGTCAACTGAATTTCACCACCCTTACCAGGTTTAGTGCTTTTAAGTAACTGCATCAAGCGAGGTGTGAAAATATAGCGCCCAACTACCGACAAGTTCGATGGTGCTTCTTCCGGTGTAGGCTTTTCCACTAAATCAACAATACGCAAATCGGCATCTTTTACAGCCGCGATACCATATTTATCCACCTGATCACTGGGCACTTGCTCCAATGCCACTACACTGGTGTGGACCTGCTTATAATATTCAGCCATTTGCGCCAAGCAACCTTGCTGCGGGTGATACATCAGTACGTCCGGCAGTAAAACCGCAAAGGGCTCATCTGGTGCCACAACATGCGATGCGCACAGAATAGCGTGCCCTAACCCCAAAGCTTCTGGCTGGCGAATACTAATTAAATTAACTCCAGGAGGCGTAATGTCAGCGATCGCATCCAACCGATCATGCTTAGCCGACTCCAAAAGCTTACTTTCGAGCTCATAGTGAGTATCAAAGTGGTTCTCAATCGCATTTTTACTTGAATGAGTAATCAAAATAATGTCGGTTATTCCGGCTTGCGCAGCTTCATGCACAATATACTGAATCAAAGGCTTATCCACGACCGTTAACATTTCCTTTGGAATCGCCTTGGTGGCCGGTAAAAAACGCGTACCCAATCCGGCCACAGGAATAATAGCCTTTGTTAATTTTCTATACATCACTTAATTTTTATCCTATTCAATACTATTTTTGATGTCTTTTGACCCATATTACCAAAGTTTCTTCATCCTTGCCGACCTCCGCATCTAGGCCCGCTTGCTTGCAAAAGGCGGGGACATCTTTTATAGAGCCTCGATCAGTCAACAGCAGCTTAAACAGAGAAACATCAGCGCGTTCGGCCAACACTTTTTTAAACCGAATCAGCGGCATTGGGCAAGCCAATCCACGTAAATCCACCTCAAACATTTTTACCCCCTTCATTTTTATGTTCTTATAATAACTCAAAATGCAAAAGACAGGATCGGCTTGAGGATGTCAAAGCTTTATTTATACAGCGTTATCAGCTTGATTGGTTTCGTGCTTACGCCCATTTCAATTCAAGCACAAAACTTACCTGATTTGGGATCACCAGGCCTGGTGATCTACGACCGTCAGACTGAGGTATCGCTAGGTCGTGCCTTTACCAAAGCGCTGCATACCCAATTCAACCTAGTCAGCGACCCTGAAACACTAAGCTATGTAAGGCGTATCGGTCACCGCATCGCGAGTCATACACACGATGGCAGAAACTATCGTTTTTATGTCATTAATGACCCGGCCATTAACGCTTTTGCCGGACCGGATGGCATTATCGGCATCCACAGTGGCCTAATTTTAGCCGCAGAATCAGAAGATGAACTGGCTTCGGTAATCGCACATGAAATTGCTCACGTTACCCAAGAACACCTTTCTCGTCGTTTTGAACAACAAAACAGCCTCAACATCACCAGTTTTGCCTCCTTGTTGGCGGCCATTCTTATCGGCAGTCAAAACCCATCCGCCGGTATTGCCACCATCATGGGCAGCACTGGTTTAAGCTTACAAGAGCAACTTAGACATTCTCGTATACACGAACATGAAGCCGACCATCAGGGCATTAGTCTATTGCACCGAAGTGGCTACAATCCAAATGCTATGGGCGATTTTTTTGGCAAGCTCGCCAAACAATATCAACTCAGTGAATTTCGACCTCCTGAGATTCTGATGACACACCCGGTAACCGAAACCCGCTTAGCCCAAGCGAACAATCGCGCTCACCAACTCGGCGCACCTAAGGATCAGCATGACAGAATTAACCTATTCCTCATTCAGCAACGTCTAAAAATACTCGCACAATCTTCAACAAATTATTTAACCCCCGACACCCCCTATCAAAAAGAAACGGCTTGCTATAGGCAAGTCATCCAAAAAAAATCAGCTTCAACCAACTGCATAACCGATGCTCTTAGCAATCACCCCAATAATCGATTATTAAAAACAGCTCAGATCCTCTATACCGAGCAAAGTACCAAAAAACGGTTTCAACAACTTGAAGCCCTCTATGCTATCTACCCTCAGGATGCAGCCTTACTTCTTATCCTATCTCGCGCCTATCAAAATGCCGAACAACCTGATCAAGCAATTAAACTTTTAGAAAAAAATAGCGAAAACCTGCTTTATCAATTTGAAATAAACCAAGAGTTGAGCCAACTTTACGCTCAAGCAAACAGGCTTGCTGAAGCCTACTTTTATGAAGCCAGCGCATTTTTGACGATTGGTGATATAGAACGAGCTCGATACCTAGCGCGACTCAGCACTGAGCAAAACCCACCCATAGCAAACCGCTTAAAAAAAGCGTCAAGCCTGCTAATAAAAGCCCTGGGAATGGATGAAAAAGAGCTCGATTAACACTGAGTCATAGAAAATACTTTATCGGGTGATTAAATAAAACTATAGCGATTCACCCTAAAAAAACTTGCTTTTAAAAGCGAACTCCGTAAGCTTACACCTCAAGAGCCAAATTCGATAAAAGCTCAGTATTAGAATCCCAAACGTAAAAAAATGGGAACGACAAGAGACTCTTTAGGAGGAGATAATGGTAAATTTTAAAGTAAAGCAAGCTTTAGCTGCGTTAACTGTTACTGCTGCATTATTTGCGGCACCTGTTCACGCTTCTGACGATGCAGCAAAGGCTGCGGCCCTTGCAAAAAACATTGAAGAAGGCAAAAAACTTGCATTTTCACGCAGTGAAGGTAATTGTTTAGCTTGTCATATGATCCAAGGCGGAACCTCTCCTGGGAACATCGGGCCAGCTTTAGTTGCGATGAAATTACGTTACCCTGACAGACAGAAGTTGTTTAACAAAATCTGGGGCGTAAAAGAAACGCAAGTACCTTACAGCATGATGCCATTATTCGGACGTAATGCTATTCTTTCAGATGATGAAATCAACAAAATCGTTGATTTCATGTACACTCTGTAAATTTTATTCCAAAACTTAACTGGGAGTTTTAAATCTTATGAAACGTAGATCATTCCTAAAAGCTACATTAGCAACTGGTGCAGCGTCTGTTGCAGTAAGCGCTGGCTTATTAACACCTTCAACTGTTCTAGCTAGCTGGAACAAAGAAGCTTTTGAAGCTAAAAAAGTGGACGCTGGTTTAAAAGCTTTGTTGGGTTCAGCGGATGCAGCTGATTCTGCTGATGTTAAATTAACTGCTCCAGCTATCGCTGAAAATGGTGCGGTAACGCCTGTTACTGTTGACGCATCTGGCATGAAAGGTGTTGAATCAATCGTAATCGTAGCTTCTGACAACCCAACTCCATTGGTTTGTGAGTACAAGTTCTCTGGTGCCGCTCAAGGTTTCGTTTCAACACGTATCCGTCTAGGTAGCACGCAGCAAGTTGTTGGTATCGTTAAAGCTGGTGGCAAACTATACAAAGCACAACAAGAAGTTCGTGTAACCATCGGTGGTTGTGGCGGTTAATTAACCCCCTTTCAACTAAAAAAACCTATTAACTAGATAAAATTTGAGAAGGAAATCACAAATGGCTATCAATTTAAGAACACGTGGATCAGTTAAAGGCGGCGTCGCTGAAATTAAATCTCTAATCAGACACCCAATGGAGTCTGGTGCGCGCATGGACCAGTCTACTGGTAAGCCTTTCCCAATGAAGCTAATCACTAACGTTGAAGTAGTTGTTGCTGGTAAAAAAGTTGTAGATGCTCAGTGGTCTGCAAACGTTTCAGCCAACCCTTACATGCACGTTAACGTTGCTGCAAACTCTGGCGACGAAGTAACAATCAGTGTTGTAGACAATACTGGTGAGAAAGGTTCAGATACTTTCAACCTAAGATAAGTCTTAGAAAGAGTGTGTCTTCGGACACACTCGACCTATAATAAAAAAATCATAAGATTTACACAAAAAAGCTCTCCTACGGAGGATTGGAAATGAAGAAGACATTGTTATCAGCCCTAGCATTAGGGATCGCGGTAGGTTTCAGCAGCCAAGTTGTGGCTGTCGACCCAGAACAAAGCCGTTTGGATTTAATCGAGTACTTCAAAGCGAAAACACCTGATCGCCCATTTGAAGACTATAAGAATGGCATTTACGGTTATGATGAAGACCGTAGATCACAATGGGAAATGCAAGAAGAATTCCCTCCCTATTCAGACTTTTTAGATAAAGGCGCGGCCCTTTTTGAAAAAGACAAATCAGCCTATATTGGTTGTTTGGTTAACTCAAAAGATGGCGTCGACAAAATTCGTAGCAGCTATCCTTATTTCAATGAAAAGCTTCAACAAGTCGTTACTTTAGAAGGTGACATAAATCGTTGCCGTACAGAAGCGGGCTTAAAAGCATTCGGTTGGAAAAAAGGCGATATTGCTGCAGTAAGTAGTTATTTAGCTAATGAAGCACGTGGTCAAAAGATTAATGTTGTTATCGAATCTGAAGGGGCTAAAAAAGCGTTTGCGGATGGCGAACGTTTATTTGTCGAACCTTCTGGTCAACTAGGATTAGCTTGTGCAAGCTGCCATGTATACAACGCATCGCGTAAAGCGCGTTCTGACATCCTTTCACCTCTTTTAGGTCATACTACTCACTTCCCTGTATGGCGTTTGAAGTGGGCTGGTGCAGGTACATTGCACCGTCGCTATGAAGGTTGTCATAAAAACATGCGTAGCGCTCCTAGAAAAGTGCAAGGTGAAGAATATCGTAACCTAGAGTTTTTCTCAGCTTACATGAGCAATGGTTTAGAAATTAACGGGCCAAGCGTTCGTCAGTAACATCTAAGCTAGTGACATAAAAAAACCCGGTTTTCCGGGTTTTTTTATGTCTAATTAAAGCTAAATTGCTTACTCACTAATGTAACAGTTGCTCACCCTCATGCATCCAGTCAAAGCCCTGTCTTACCCAACGCTCAATACTTAGAATCAATTCGGGATCATTTAAACCCATTTTCTGAGCAATCGAGAATACCTTATCTTGCTCTTCAGGGCCAAAATGTCCATCTTTGTACGAAATCTTGATTAGCTCTTGCAAAGTGACCACTTTGGCAAGCTTAGAATCCATTGTACTTAACAAGTCAACCACAGCTAAGCCTGACTTATCCAGTTCAAATGGGATGGAATATGCCTCGCTATAATCTTTAAGATATTGCAGTTCTTCTTCTGAAATATCATTATCTATCGCCGCCGTCATGACAGCTAAATCGAACAATGCTTGACGCTGTTCATGAGTCAATCGATCAACAAACATTTAAAACCTCACTTAATTATTACGCTTTTCTATCTGTTCAACATCGCGCACAGCACCAAATGCGGCGCTGGTTGTCATAGCCGCATAAGCTCTAAGTGCGGGACTCACATGGCGAGGACGAGTTTCTTGCGGTTTCCAGGCCTGGTCACCCTTAGACTCCATTGCTTGACGCCTTTGGGATAACTCATAGTCGCTTAACTTGACATTGATTGAACGATTTGGAATATCAATTTCAATAATATCACCTGATTCTACTAGACCAATATTTCCACCCTCTGCAGCCTCTGGTGATGCGTGACCAATTGATAGGCCAGATGTTCCACCTGAGAATCGACCGTCAGTTAATAAGGCACACTGCTTACCCAAACCTTTTGATTTCAAATAACTAGTTGGATAAAGCATCTCTTGCATGCCAGGTCCGCCTTTAGGGCCTTCATAACGAATAATAACTACTTCGCCAGCCTGAACTTCGTTACCCAAAATACCAGCGACGGCGGTATCTTGGCTTTCAAAAATACGAGCTGGACCACTAAATTTAAAGATTTCTTCGTCAACACCAGCGGTTTTCACAACACAGCCATGCTGTGCAATATTGCCGAATAACACTGCTAGGCCACCATCCTTTGTATAGGCATGCTCAACCGAACGAATGCAACCATTTTCATCATCTGTATCAAGTGTTTTCCAACGCTTAGATTGACTGAATGCTTGAGTAGTACGAACATTCCCGGGTGCCGCCTTATAGAAAGTTTGAACCGATTCTGAAGGATTACGACTAATATCCCATAACTCAATGGCGGCACCCAAGGTAGAAGCATGTACAGTATAAGTTGAAGTATCAATCAAGCCGCCACGATCTAATTCACCTAATAATCGCATAATGCCACCGGCTCGATGTACATCCTCCATATGGTAGTTTTTAGAGTTTGGCGCTACTTTCGCTAAACAAGGTACTTTTCGTGATACTTCATCCATGTCTGACATAGTAAACTTTACATCAGCCTCGTGCGCTATAGCTAAAAGATGCAATACGGTATTGGTTGAGCCACCCATAGCGACATCTAACGCCATAACATTCTGGAATGCTGAGAAAGTCGCAATAGATCTAGGCAAGACACGATCATTATCCTGTTCATAATATTCCTTGGCGATTTCAACGATACGACGCCCCGCTTCTTCAAACAGGTGTTTACGATCCGCATGTGTCGCGAGCATTGAACCATTACCTGGTAAAGCCACCCCTAAAGCTTCGGCTAAACAATTCATCGAATTTGCTGTAAACATACCAGAGCAAGAACCACAAGTAGGACAAGCTGAAATTTCTACATCATGAATATCTTGATCTGAACAAGAGTCATCAGCGGCCATTACCATTGCATCGACCAAATCTAATTTGATTTCTTGACCACCCAATACGGTTTTACCAGATTCCATTGGGCCGCCAGAAACAAAAATGGTAGGAATATTTAACCGCATGGCCGCCATTAACATTCCAGGAGTAATTTTGTCACAGTTAGAAATGCATACTAATGCGTCAGCACAATGTGCATTCACCATATACTCAACAGAGTCCGCAATCAAATCACGCGAAGGCAAAGAATAAAGCATGCCATCATGTCCCATTGCGATGCCATCATCAACCGCTATAGTGTTGAACTCTTTCGCCACACCACCTGATTTCTCAATCACGCCAGCAACTAATTGACCCATATCTTTTAAATGCACATGACCTGGGACAAATTGAGTAAACGAATTAGCGATCGCGATAATGGGCTTGCCAAAATCCTCCGTTTTCATACCGGTTGCACGCCACAAAGCTCGTGCACCGGCCATATTCCGGCCATGAGTACTGGTTTTTGAACGATAAGCGGGCATAGTAACTCCTTTAAAACTCGTTTTAGAATGCAAAGTAGTGTGAAACATAAGTTTTCCCACCAGCTTTAGCCTGTTTGCTATACTTCTTTCAATTAATTAATAATATTTTCTCATAACTGCCAAACCACGATGAAACAATCTGAATCCGATTTTTTAAACTGTCTGCGCCAATCTTCGGGCTATATACAACTGCATCGCGGTAAGACTTGCGTTATTTATCTGCCAGGTGAGTTAATTGTCCAATCCACTAACCTACAGCAATTTGCGGAAGATATTGGCCACCTGCATGCGCTTGGTTTAAAGATTGTGCTAGTAATGGGAGCCTCCCCACAAATTAACCAGGCCTTGGGTTTGGCAAAAATCAACTGGCAAAATCATCAACAATTCCGCATTACATCCGTTGACATGTTGCTCACATTACAACAAACGATCGGTCAAGTGCGAAGCCAACTCGAGGCGGCTTTTAGTCGTCAACAAACCGTCGCTAATCAGCCTTTGAGCTTATGCTCTGGCAACTGGGTTATTGCCCAGCCCAAAGGCGTAATCAACGGCGTAGATTTTCAACACACTGGCCAAACTCGCAAAATCAATAAGCAAGCAATTCGTGCCATCTTAGATTCAGAACAAATTGCACTGCTAACGCCATTGGCTTATTCACTTACCGGCGAGGTATTTAACTTAAATACCCTAGAACAAGCCTGCAGTGTTGCCAATAAGTTAGAAGCCGATAAGCTACTCATCTATACCAACCCTCAACAAATGGAATCACTACCTCGCCAGCTTAGCTTAACGGAACTCAAAAACTGGTCGACTAACAATGATGAACAATACCAATTAATTGACCAGCTCATTAACCACGCTACCAAAGTGAAACGTATTCACCTAATGAACGAGTCCGACCCTGGCAGCTTATTGATCGAACTATTTAGCCGGGATGGCATTGGTACCCTAGTTTTTACCGATCGCTATCACCAAATAAGACCCGCCAGCATCGAAGATGTAAGTGGCATTATTGACCTAATTAGCCCTTTAGAATCTCAAGGTAAACTAGTTAAACGATCACGAGAGTTACTTGAACTCGAAATTCAAAACTTTAGCGTCATTGAGCGCGACGGTTTAGTTATTGGCTGTGGTGCACTTTATCCGTTCGAAGACCAATCTGCTGAGCTAGCTTGTTTAGCAATTGATCCTAGCTATCAAGGACAAGAGCTTGGTGAGGAGTTGCTTAAATATCTAGAAAAAAGTGCACAAAAAGCTGATATCACCCAACTTTTTTTATTAACTACTCACACACAACATTGGTTTATTGAACACGGTTTTAAACCCGGTTCACTCGAAAACCTTCCTCAAAGTCGTCAATCGCTTTATAACTATCAAAGGCAGTCAAAAGTGCTGATTAAAGAACTCAAACATGCTTGAAAATCAATCCGAACAACCCGTTACACACATAAAAGATCGTTTTCGTGGTTTTTTACCCATCGTAGTAGATGTTGAAACAGCCGGCTTTGAAGCCGATCAACATGCCCTATTAGAAGTCGCCATTATGACCCTCAAAATGGATGAAGAAGGTCAACTTGTTCCAGATGAGTTGCATCAACAAAACATCCTACCTTTTGAAGGCTCAAAACTGGATCAAAGCGCACTAAAGTTTATTGGCATTGATGACCCTTATCACCCCTTTAGACAAGCCAAATCTGAGCGCGTGGCATTGGAGCAGTTGTTCGCGCCAATTCGTACCAAAATCAAACAGACTGGATGCACTCGAGCCATTTTAGTTGGCCATAATGCGATGTTCGATTTAAATTTCATTAAACATGCGTCTGATCGGGCAAAAGTTAAATCCCCTTTTCACCAATTTAGCACCTTCGATACCGTCTCTTTATCAGGTCTAGTCTATGGCGAAACTGTACTAAGCAAGGCCGTGCAAGCGGCCGGTTTTGACTGGGATAATAAGCTTGCTCATAGCGCCGCGTACGACACTGAAAAAACAGCTCAACTATTTTGCAAAATAGTGAATCAATGGCCTCTTATTAAACCCCAAATCAATGAGACTGAAGGGCGATAATTTTTTACCGAGCATTAACTACAATGCTTGGTAAAAACACCATTTAAGCTTGAACTTTAGCGTTCGCCTCAGCCATCATCTTTTTAAGCTCACCTGACCCGGCCAACTCAAGTGTAATATCACACCCCCCCTGCAATTCACCATCAATATACAATTGTGGGAAAGTTGGCCAGTCTTGATATTTTGGTAAAAATTCATAAATAGCTTGATCGGCTAATACGTTTACAAATGCAAATTTCTCACCCGTTTCGACTAAAGCCGCAGCGGTGCGGCTAGAAAAACCACATGAAGGCATTTGTGGTGTGCCTTTCATATACAAAACAACTGGATTATTTTTAACTTGCTCATCAATTTTGGCTAAAACTTCTTGTTCGATTGCTTGTGTATCCATTAAAAACTCCTAATTCCTAGTAAATTGGTTGGTTATTATAACCTGTTTTAAACTGTTTTGGGGCTAGTTATAAGGATCAACATTACGTTGTAACCAAAGTTCCAGCAATGCACAGTGCCATAACTTGCTCCCTTTAATCGCCGTAAAGCTCTCTGGCGCCTCTGGGTTATCCAGTAGGTTTTGTACATATTCAGGATTAAATAGTCGACGTTCTTGAGCGCGTGGGCTGGTTAAAATGCCCTTCATAAACTCATAAAATTCGCCTCGTACATATTTAAGAGCGGGCATAGGAAAGTAACCTTTTGGTCGATCAATGACTTCATCGGGAACCAGTCCTCTTGAAATACGTTTCAGTAAGGTTTTGCCACCATCCTCTAACTTTAATTCCGGTGGGGCACTCATCACGGCTTCAACCAGTTGATGATCTAAAAACGGTACGCGCGCTTCTAACCCCCAAGCCATCGTCATATTATCGACGCGTTTTACAGGATCATCAACAATTAAGGTGGTCGAATCTAGGCGTAATACCTGATCTAAAAACGTATCGGCACCCGGTTCAGTTAAACGATCTTCAATATAGTGCGATGTGACATCCTGTATATGAAAACGCGCGTCCACCGCTTCAAGCCATTCCGCATGTGAACGGTCAAAATAAAGCGGGGCGAAACGTTCTAATTCACTTCCTTCAGCTTGAACCATTTGTGGATACCAAAAATAACCACCAAACACTTCATCCGCTCCCTGGCCTGACATAACGACTTTAACGTCTTTTGAAACCTGCTCGGATAACAAATAAAATGCCACTGCATCTTGCCCTACCATCGGCTCTGACATGGCATCAATCGCTTCCGGCAAGCGCGGTAAGACCTCCGCATTCGGCACCACATATTTATGATGTTTGGTTTGATAGCGCTTAACCACCAGGTCTGAATATTCAAATTCTGAACCTTTCTCTTCTGGCGCATCTTCAAACCCAATCGAAAAGGTATGCAAATCTTGTGTGCCCGCTTCGGCCAGTAAAGCAACAATTAAGCTTGAATCCAAACCGCCCGACAATAACACGCCGACCGGCACATCCGCCGCATCCAAACGTTTCATTACCGCTTGCTGTAATAAATCATGCGTTTGCGATAACCAGGCCTGGTGGTCTTTCTGCTGGGCTGCATCTACAGGGCGCTGAGCGTTTAATGACCAATAACGTTTTTTAAACATTTGGCCGTCTGGGTTCACCACCAACCAATAACCCGGTTCGAGTTTTTTAATGCCTTTGAGAATGGTGTGAGGCGCAGGAATAACTGCATGCAAGGTGAGCTGAAAATGCAACCCAATAGGATCTATATCAGTATCGACGCCACCTGCCGCTAATAAAGCCTGTGTGTTGGAGGCAAAACGCACACCGCCATCCATGACTGAGTAGTACAAGGGTTTAATTCCAAATCGATCACGAGCGATCAACAACTGTTCATGATGTTCATCCCAAATCGCAAATGCAAACATTCCCTCAAACCGGCTTGTGCATTCCATACCCCATTGACGGTAGGCTTTTAAAATAACTTCGGTATCCGAATGGGTTTGAAACTCCTGACCCAGCGAGATCAATTCGTCCCTCAGCGCTTTATAGTTATAAATACAACCATTAAAAACCAAACTCAACTCATGGTCACGCATCGGTTGATGCCCACCTGAGCTCAAATCAATAATGGATAAGCGCCTATGACCAAAACCCACTTGGTTTTGAGTCCAAAGCCCACCACTATCAGGGCCGCGTTTTTCCAGTTTAGACATCATTGTCTTCAGGGTTTGCTCTTTAGCTGGCCCACCCTGCCATAAAAACTCTCCACATATTCCGCACATGAACTTCTCTTAAAGATTTAAAATAGGGTTTTAATTGTACCGATTCGTGAAAATAATGCCATTAATCCATGCTTCGCACATTCTGGTTTCAAGCTTAAAAAAAGCCAAACGTTTAAAAGCTCGACTTGATGAGCAGGACTTAAGTTTTGAACAAGCAGTTGAGCGCTATTCAGACTGTCCATCCAAATCTCACATGGGAGATCTTGGTTGGTTTGCCTCTGGGACCTTGCCTGTAAAGTTTGAGCAAGCCGTATGGAAAGCCCCCATACAAAAGTTAAGCCACCCCTGCGAAACCGAATTCGGCTGGCACTTGTTTTGGGTTCATGAAAAAAACCAACCCTGAGTTTAACCCGTCATTTCGTATTTATGCTAACATCACTTAACCTATTAAAAAGTTAATGACTATGCATAAATATCTCGTGTTCACGTTAAGTATCCTGTTACTTTTCGCTCTCCCGCTAAAAGCCGAACAGGTTACGTTGCAAGCATCTGAATCTCATGTACAAGGACAAGCTCGCTATCTGGATAACGGTCGAGAGCAACCCGCTATTTTAATCCTGCATGGTTTCTCTGCCACCCATAACTACCCAACGGTGCAAGCATTACAAGACTATTTTACTCTCAGTGGTTTCACCACACTTGCACCAACCTTATCTCTGCAGATTCCACTTCGAAGCCAGCCAGTTCAATGCAACAGTTTGCATACACATACTCTGCAGCAGGACATCATTGAAGTGAAAGCTTGGATTAATTGGCTAGAGCAGCAAGGCCACAATCAAATTATCTTAATCGGTCACTCCAGCGGTAGCCAAACTTTATTGGAAGCGATGATTCCGCAAACACCTGAATCAATCAAAGCGTTGATATTAACCAGCTTGTTTTATTTAAATGGTGAAGAGCTTGGCAATCTCGAATCTGAAATCCAAATCGCTCAGAACTTATTAGCTCAAGGCAACAATGCACCCCGTAAATTCAATTTTTTATTCTGTCAAAATGACTATTTTGCTACACCAGAAAGCTACTTATCCTACTTAACCATTACCCGAGCCCGCGTGCTCGAAACCATCAATCTGTTAAGCGTTCCAAGTTACAGCTTAATGGGATCCGCTGACTCTCGTTATAGTCAAGTTGGCGAGAAGTGGTTAAGCGAACTTGATGCTAGTCAGACCGAATTGAGCATCATAGAAGGAGCCAATCACTTTTTTACTGGCGAACATGAAGGCCTGCTTCATGATCAAGTTGAATCGATCATTAATAAGTTAATTAACAAATGAAACAAACGCTTTCTGCTAAACATGTCTTAATCGGCTTTATGACTATCGCCTTAAGCTTGCTACTTACCGCCAACTTTGGGCTGTATTTTCAGGGAAAAAACATCCAAAACAGCGTGCATGAATCGGCACAAGTTGAAGCCCAAAAAGAGCTTTTTTCAGCGATTGATCATAATTTTCAATCAATTGATCAGCAACTAAAAAAACTAGCCGAATGGGATGAGATACATCAACAACTCAATCAACCTAGTTACTATTATTATTGGCGCGATCAACGCCTTAAAGAAAGTGAGTATTTCCAACCCTATTATATTGAGCTCGATCTTTATCAAGCAGATAAGGTCAAACTATCTCACCTAGTCAAAGATCATGCGCAATCGACCGAAGTGCTTCCCAAACAACTAAACAGTCAAGCACGCTATTTTCTGATCCAGCCGCCTAATCAAGATTATTTAATTGTCTCGCGCGCAGTACACTCAAGGCAAGATCCAAGTCAAGTGATTGGTTACGTCGCTATCGCCATCGATTTTTTTAAGCTACTTCAACAAGATAATCAGTTTTATTATCTCGACTTTCCCTATCTGCACTTTAATCGCAGCGGTTTTATTGGCATGCACCAACTTAAAGATGCACTTGAATATCGAGCCATCTCAAACCCGGTCAGTGATAATCTTTGGGGCTTAATTGAAGAATTTGTTATTAAATTTGCTTTAATCATCTTTCTAACTACACTCTTAGTATTCGGCTTTATCAAACTGATATTTTTAGGCCCATTACAAAAGCTCAGTCGGTTTGTACAAAATCTGCGCCACTATACACAAACCAACTCGTCACAAGAAAAGCCAGAGTTTGTGTTAGCAGAATATCAAAACCTACAAAACCAATTAAGTGATTATCACCATGCACTCTTGAAAGCTCAAGCTCAACTTAGCCACCAGAATCAACAACTATGGCAAATTTCACGCACGGATCCATTAACTGAAGTATTCAATCGACGTGCATTTGATGATGCCTGGCAAGCTTTATTAAAACAATACACTTCACAGCCTATCCCTATTGCCTATTTATTATTTGATTGCGATCATTTTAAAGCGCTTAATGACACCTATGGCCATCAAGTGGGCGATGAACTTATTAAAATTTCAGCCCAAACTTTGCAACGCAGCTTTCCAGCCGGTCAACACATTTATCGCATTGGTGGCGATGAATTTGCTTCGATTGTAGTTGATAAAAACATCGAAGAAGTCGAGCAAATTGCGCAAAAGGCCTTGTCAGACTTGATCTCGTATCCATTTATACAGCTCGACATTAAAGAGAAAGTTAGTTTTAGTGTTGGAGTGGGTTATGCAAATGCTAAACAAGCCATTGAAAATATAGAAGTTTTGCCTAGACAGGCCGACATAGCCATGTATAAAGCGAAACACTCACCGCATAATAAAGTTCACTTTTACCAACATGAGCATGACACAATCAACCAGTCTCTAGTGTCGAACAAGCGACTCAACCAAGTCCTTAATGCCGCCTATTCTGGACAAAATATCTGTCTACACTATCAGCCTATATTAAACATTGAAACTCATGCCATATACTATGAAGCCTTGGTTCGTCTCGAATTTGATGACGAAACGGTTTTTCCTTCCGATATTTTTACCATCATTGCTCACCATCGCTTAGAAGTAGAACTTGATCAAAAAATATTGAATCACCTATTATCCCAACTCCAAAACAAAAGTCTGCCGGCTAATATTGGTTTATCTGTAAATATCTCTGCAAAAACTTTGCTACAACCTTTTGTTATCGACCTATTTGAACCCTTTTTACCTTATTTAAAACTGCATAAAATTGTGATTGAAGTCACCGAGAGTGTTTTGATTGAACATATACAAGATGTCAGTTTTGTATTAAACAAACTTCGCCGCCAAGGCTTTTTAATCGCGTTAGACGACTTTGGCAGCGGCTACTCGTCCATTCGTTATCTTGCGAATATGCCGGTTGATATCGTTAAGTTTGACATGACACTCACACACGCTTTAAGTGCTGATTTGAAAACTCAACGACTGATTCAAGCTACTGCTCACATGATACGAGAAGCCGGTTACGAACTGGTCATGGAAGGGGTCGAAACACAGCAACAACTAGAACAAGCGACGCTAGCAGGGGCGACTAATATTCAAGGTTACTTTATCGGACGCCCCCACTATAAACCAATTGCACCAGGTCAGGTGGCATGAAGACACAAGTGATTGGTGTGACAGGCGGAATTGGTTCGGGCAAAAGCGTGCTATGTGATTATTTTGCGCAGCTTGGTTATCCAGTGATTGATACCGATCATGTCGCTAAAGTTCTCGTACAACCTAAACAACCAGGCCTGGTGGCTTTAATCAAGCAACTGGGCTCAGATTATTTGCAAACCAATGGCGAACTTAATCGTACTAAATTGCGAGACACTTTTTTTCGTGATCCAGAGGTAAAGCATCAAGTAGAGGCCATTCTGCACCCGTTAGTTCGCAAAACTGTACGAGATCAAATTAATCAGCTACGTGGCCAGCATACCTTTATTTTTGTAGCGATTCCGGTCATTCATCAACTCAATCAACCTGAATATCAATTGGACCGCGTGTTATTAGTAGAGGCAGAAGAAGATCAGCAATTAGAACGTGTCCAGCATCGAGATCAACGCAGTCCACAACAAATTAAAGCCATTATGCAACAGCAAGCCTCGCCACAAGAACGGCGAGCTCTGGCAGATGATGTGATAGAAAATAATGCAGACCTAGTGGATTTACATAAACAGGCAGACGCTTGGCTCAAAGCCAACCTTAAATAGGCTGAGGCCAATAACCTGAAATAGCAGCAATACCTTGAGCACCATGGTTTTTAGATATTACACGGTCACGATCATTCAAACCACCCAATGCAAACACCGGTACCGGAATCGACTCGGCCAACAATGAAAATTTTTCCCAACCTAATCCAGGTTCTCCTGGGTGGGATGTAGTTTCCTTAACAGGCGATATCAAAATAAAATCTGCATCGAGCTCTAACGCTTTGGCGATTTCAGCAGGATTGTGGGTTGAAACGCCGAGCCACTTATGTGCGGGAACCGGGCGTTCAGTTAACGACATAATCGCTGTTGAAGCTAACTGCAATCCATCCGCTTCAGGCAAAGCATCCAACCAATCCGGCTTTGCATTCAATATTAACTTAGCACCGTGACCATGACACAAAGGCAAGGCTAATTTTGCCAACTTAATAAACTCATCTTTTTCGAGTGTTTTAGCTCGCAGTTGCACCAGTTTAATCCCATCAGCCAAAGCTGATTTTAAACGGTTTAAAGCATCATCCATATCATGAAAATTGCCAGATATCATATAACGATCGGGCAATTGAAGTGCGTTTACAATGCCTTTATTCGCAACCAACATCGCACGGGTTTGAAGTTCATTAATAGGACACCATTCAAATTGATGACCTTCATGTGCATGTAGCTCACCTGCAAAGTCCTGCGTGATAAATACATGCAATTGCACCTGTAGATTGCCATGATCCCAAGGGTACGAAATCAATGGCTTCCAGCCCTGGGTCGTTAAGCCAGTTTCTTCAACAAACTCACGTTTTAAGGCTTCAATCGACGTTTCTCCAGCTTCAATTTTACCACCTGGAAACTCCCACTCACCCGCATGAGATTGACGAGCTAAACGCTGCCCAATCAAAACCTGATGGTCTTTAATTAAACAGCCAACCGATACCTGTATAATCTTAGCTTTCATTAAGAACGATACTCGGCATTAATTTTCACATAGTCGTACGAAAAGTCACAGGTCCAAACTGTTTCTGACGCAACGCCACGATTCAGCTCAATACGTACCAAAATATCTTCTTGCTTCATCACAGTCTGGCCTTGTTCTTCGGTATATTCAGATGCCCTGCCACCGTTATTCACAATGCACACATCCCCTAAATAGATTTGTAGTTGATTGATATCTAAATCCACCAGGCCTGCTCGGCCAACTGCAGCGAGTATACGTCCCCAGTTCGGGTCAGATGCAAACATCGCTGTTTTGACCAATGGCGATAAAGCTACGGCATGCGCGACTTTTAGGCACTCTTCTTCAGATTGACCGCCGTTCACTTCCACTGCAATAAACTTAGTAGCACCTTCACCATCTCTCACAATCATATGAGCTAATTCGGTCATAACATGATTAATAGCTTCAGCAAACTGTTGATAAGCAGTAGAATTCACATCGGTAATCGTCGGCATATCGACTTGTTGGGTTGCACTCAAGGTGCAAGCATCATTGGTCGAGGTATCGCCATCCACCGTAATGCGATTAAATGATTTTTTAACCGCTTGCTGCAAACACTGCTCTAACAAGTTTTGACTGACTTTGGCATCCGTCACGACAAAACCAAGCATAGTCGCCATGTTAGGATGAATCATGCCTGAGCCTTTTGCCATGCCGGTAATTGTAATATCATGACCGTCAATCTTCACCACACGACTCACCATTTTCGGCACAATATCCGTAGTCATAATGCCTGCCATAGCTTGCGGCCACGCATTAATACTGCGATTAGCTAAAGCATCTGGTAAACCTTGTTGAATTTTTTGAATCGGCAGTGGCTCACCAATCACACCAGTCGAGAAAGGCAATACTTCTTCAACTGAACAACCAAGTTCATCTGCCAACCATTGGCATGTTTGGCGTGCATTCACCAGGCCTGGCTCGCCTGTTGCCGCATTAGCATTACCACTATTAATTAAAAATGCGTGTGGTTGTTTCGAATTTAAATGTGCTTTCGCCAAGGTAACGGGGGCCGCGCAGGCGGCATTAGTAGTAAAAGTCGCGGCGGTTTTGGTGCCCCCCACCAACTCTATGATGACTAAATCAGTTTTGCCATTTTTTTTGATTTTAGCCGCCGTTGCGCCTAAATAAACTCCGGCAACCGGATGAATTGGGGGTAACTCATTTGATAAACCAACTGGCATAAACACCTCGAGCTTAAATAAACGTAATTATAAAACCAAAAAAGCCAGCAAAATAAGCTGGCCAGAATTTAAAGTCTAAGCATTGCGCGTCTGACCGACGTTAATCCAACTTGCCGCAACACTGTTTATATTTCTTGCCCGAACCACAAGGACATGGATCATTACGTCCCACTTTTGGTACATCTCTGCGGAAGGTGTTCGGATCTTTCACTTCCCCTTCTGCGGATGTGTTCGAAGATTTACGGTCCGCATCTGGATGGGTGGCTTGTAGCTTTTGTTGTGCTTCTTCTTTTTGCTGAGATTCAAACTTCGCCACATCTTCCTGACTTTGTAACTGAACCCAAGACAACATCTTAACCGTTTCACGCTTAACTTCACTTAAGAAAATCTGGAACAATAAGGCCGATTCGCGGCGATATTCTTGAAACGGGTCCTTTTGGGCGAAGCCACGTAAATGTATACCTCGACGCAAATAGTCCATCTCGGCTAAATGCTCACGCCAGAGCTTATCAATGTTGCGTAGTAATACTTCTTTTTCGAAATGCCCTAGTGTTTTTTCATCCACTACTGCCATTTTTTGATTATAAGCGTCTACAACTGCCGCGACAATTTTGTCGCGTAACGGCTCTTCATACAAAGACTTATCTTCATCGAGCCAAGCCTGGACTGGCACCGTTACACCAAACTCTTCGTGCAATGCCGTTTCTAACTCTGGAACCCGCCATTGCTCATCTAAACTGCCCGGCATGATATATTGGTCAATCACATCATTTACTACATCATTTCGCATTAACTCAATCGTTTCACGAACTTCTTCGCTTTCCATCAGTTCATTACGTTGCTGATAAACTACCTTACGTTGTTCATTGGCAATATCGTCAAATTTCAATAAGTTCGCTCGTTCATCCTGATGCAAACGTTCGACCTGCTTCTGAGCGCGTTCAATCGACTTACTCACCATTGGATGCTCAATCGCTTCGCCTTCCTGCATGCCTAAACGGCGCATCATGTTTTTAACACGCTCCGATGCAAAACGACGCATCAAATCATCATCTAATGATAAATAAAAACGTGTCGCGCCTGGGTCACCCTGACGACCTGAACGACCACGCAACTGATTATCTATTCGACGCGATTCATGACGCTCAGAACCGATAACCTTTAAGCCACCTAAGTCTAGCACCTGCTGATGGCGTGCTTGCCAATCCGCTTTAACCTTGGTTATCTGATCGGCTGTCGCTTGCTCACCTAGCTCTTCAATCTGTGCATCAAGATTACCACCCAACACAATATCGGTACCACGACCAGCCATATTGGTGGCGATTGTTACGGCGTTTGGCATCCCGGCATTAGCAATAATATGTGCTTCTCGCTCATGTTGTTTCGCATTCAAAACTTCATGCTTAATTCCAGCACGCGTGAATAAAGACGATAACATTTCAGACGATTCAATCGAAGCTGTCCCTACTAAAATTGGCTGACCCGTTGTATGAGTTTGTTTGACATCTTCAACTAATGCGTTAAATTTGCTTTGCATGTCGAGAAACACTAAGTCCGTCAAATCTTGACGCGCGGGTACCTTATTTGGGGGAATAACCACCACTTCCAACTTATAAGTTGATAAAAACTCACCAGCTTCAGTATCAGCTGTCCCAGTCATACCGGATAACTTGGTATATTGACGGAAATAATTTTGGAAGGTAATAGAAGCAAATGTCTGACTTTCATGCTGAATGTCTACCTTTTCTTTGGCTTCTACGGCCTGATGCAAACCCTCACCCCAACGTCGACCAATCATTTTACGGCCCGTGTGCTCATCAATGATGACCACTTCACCATTTTCTACAATATAGTCGCGGTTGCGTTCAAATAACACATTCGCCCTTAAGGCCGCATTAACATGGATCATCAAGCCAATATTGGTGGAATCGTATAGGCTATCGTCCTCCTGTAGCAGACCAGTTTCCATCAACATATCTTCAATTTTTTCATGACCTTCTTCGGTCAAAAATACCTGACGTGCTTTTTCATCAATCGTATAGTCGCCGGTAGTGGTTTTTTCCACTGGGTCTTCTTCACCCTGTTCTAAATGCGCAATTAAAGGATTAATTTTGTGATAAATCTCCGCTTTATTATCAGTCGGCCCTGAAATAATCAGCGGCGTACGCGCTTCATCAATTAAGATCGAATCGACCTCATCTATAATCGCAAATGATTGACCACGCATGACTTTTTCTTCTTTATAGATCGCCATGTTGTCGCGCAAATAATCAAACCCAAATTCGTTGTTCGTACCATAGGTAATATCCATCGAATAAGCTAACTGCTTCTCTTGGTGACTTTGACCACTAACGATCACACCGGTACTCAAACCCAAAAATTCAAAAAGCTGCCCCATCCATTCCGCATCACGCTTTGCTAGGTAATCGTTAACCGTAATAACATGGACACCTGAACCGTTTAAGCCATTGAGGTAGGCCGCCAAAGTGGCCACTAACGTCTTACCTTCACCAGTACGCATTTCAGATATACGACCGTCATGTAATGCCATACCACCAATCATCTGTACATCATAATGACGCATACCAAAAACACGCTTACCTGCTTCTCTCACCACAGCAAAGGCTTCGGGTAAAATATCATCAAGTGTTTTTCCGTCTGTCAAAGCCTGTTTAAAAGCCGCTGTTTTAGCTTGCAATGCTTCATCTGAGAGTGCCTCTAACTCTGGTTCATAAGCATTAATCTGAGCGATGCGCTTCTGATATTGCTTTAACAACCGCTCATTGCGGCTACCGAAAATCTTTTTGAAAATATTTACGAACATAATGGTTAATTACCTGAACTTTATTACCAGAGCCATACTTAGCGCCAAACCAGCCACAAATCTAAAAATTTGTTAGCTGAGATTCGCCGTTAAGCACCGCGATCATTTAAAATGGGATTTATTCTACCATAGCTCAAAACCATCACAGGCTTATTACACAGCATGAAACACCTACTAAAAGAACCCAGTTTAACCAAGCTTTTTCAACAGGCCGAACTTTATCAAGCATTACTTGAACTGGGCCAATCGGCTTTACCTGATAACCTAGCAGCGCATTTGGTAGGCGTGTCTATTGAACAGCAAACATTAATTTGTTTAGTAGATGGCGCAAACTGGGCGAGTAAATTGCGTTTTTTTGAGCAGTCATTATTACATCATTACGACCAGAACCTACCTCACCTGAAACTTAATCAAATTCATTTTAAGATCATGGTTGATTCCAACGAGCAGGTGCGGATTAAAAGATCCGCGAATCGACCCGATGCCGAGGCGGCTGAACAAATGAAAAAGCTCAGTAAAAATCTTTCTCCTAATCTGGCGGAAGCGTTAACCAAACTGAGTCAACGCGCCGAACCTCATGAATGAGGTAGATAAATAAGCTTAAAGCAAGACTTTGCTGCTGCTAAAATCGATTGGCAATGGGTCGGAATCGCCCAAAGATACTAATTCAAACGCATCTGGCTGACTAAATAATTCGCGTAACAATTGATTATTTAGAGCATGACCTGACTTGTGTGCTGTAAATTCGCCAATTATGGCATGCCCAGCCATAAACAAATCTCCAACCGCATCCAAGATTTTATGGCGTACAAACTCATCTTTATTGCGCAGACCTTCTTTATTCATAACACCGGTATCATCTAAACCGATCGCGTTCTCTAAGCTAGCACCTAACGCCAACTGACGTGAGCGTAACATTTCCATATCACTCATAAAACCAAAAGTGCGCGCACGACTAACTTCTTTAAAGTAAGAAGTGGATGAGAAGTCCAAGCTCATGTTTTCAGCCGTTTGTTTAAACGCAGGATGGTCAAATCGAATTGAAAAATTCAACCGGTAACCTTCGTAAGGCTTAAACTCTGCCCATCCGCCGAGTTCATTTTCAACTCGTACTGGCTTTTTGATACGAACATAACATTTATCGACATCTTGAAATTCAATGCCAGCGGACTGCAATAAGAAAATAAAATGTGAAGCACTACCATCCATAATCGGCACTTCATCAGCATTTAAATCAATGTATAGATTATCCATACCAACCCCCGCCAAAGCGGACATTAAATGTTCAATCGTCGCAATTTTCGCACCCTGGCTTAGAATGGTCGTGCATAGCATGGTTTCACCCACAATATCTGGTGAAACTTTAAACTCCACAACCGGGTCTAAATCAATACGGCGAAATACAATACCTGTATCAACAGGAGCTGGTCTTAGGGTCATGATGGCTTCATGCCCGGTATGTAATCCAACGCCTTTGGCCTTAATTGGATTAGCAATCGTTCTTTGCTTCACGCTCTTTCTCTATCTTATTAAATTCTATTTATCCACAACGGACACATTAAAAACTATTCGAAAACCAATTTTTCATGCGTGTTAATAACGCTTTTTCATCGTTAAAGTTGTAACTGCTACCACTTACTTCCGAACTAACGGGCAAATGATCACGAGCATACATTAATAAACCTACTGTGGTCGCATAACTAGGACTATTGACTTCCTCTGTTAAACCCGTGATGCCATGCGGCAAACCTAAACGCACAGGCATATTAAACACTTCTTCGGCTAATTCAACCGCGCCTTCGACCATCGAGCTGCCACCAGTTAACACCACGCCCGCTGCAATCATTTCTTCAAACCCAGATCGACGTAATTCAGCTTGAACTAACTGAAATAATTCTTCATAACGGGGTTCTACCACTTCCACTAGGGTGCGGCGAGATAAACAACGAGCTGGTCGATCACCGACACTAGGCACTTCGATCTCCTCATCCTTAGCAATCAACTGAGGTAAAGCACAGGCATACTTGCGTTTAATTTCTTCTGCCGCAGGTGTGGGCGTGCGTAATGCTACCGCAATATCGTTAGTAACCTGGTCACCTGCCACGGCAATCACAGACGAATGTCGAATCGCACCTTGATAGAACACGGCAATATCGGTTGTGCCACCACCGATGTCGACTAAACATACACCTAGTTCTTTTTCATCTTCAGACAAAACGGCTTCGCTGGATGCCAACTGTTCTAAAATAATGTCTTCAACTTTCAAGCCACAACGCTGTACGCATTTCGTAATATTTTGTGCCGAACTGACTGATCCGGTAACCATGTGAACTTTGGCCTCCAAACGTACGCCAGACATGCCTATCGGTTCACGAATACCATCCTGATTATCAATAATGTACTCTTGTGGCAGAATATGTAGCACTTTCTGATCACCTGGGATCGCTTGGGTACGGGCGGCATCAATAACGCGTTGAATGTCTTCCTCGGTAACTTCTTGATTACGGATTGCGACCATGCCATTGGAGTTAAAGCTTTTAATATGGCTACCCGCAATACCGACATACACGCTTTGAGCCTGGTAACCGGACATACGCTCAGCTTCATCAATCGCACGTTGAATAGATTCAACGGTCGAGTCAATATTGACGACCACCCCTTTTTTAAGGCCTTTAGAAGGATGGGTTCCCATCCCCAGAATCTCAATACCGCCATCGGCTTTTACTTTGCCGACAATGGCCGCAATTTTCGAAGTACCAATATCCAACCCAACAATAATATTTGAAGCCAGTTTTTTACGCGCCATAGTCTTCCAGTCTTCTCTACTTTAAAGCATTTGTGACGAAGGTGAGGACACCTTTACCGCCACGCCGTTGCTGTATCTCAAATCAAAGCTTTGTGCAGATTCTACCAGTTTTTTTGAAAGCATAGGATAAGCCTTTACAAAACGTGGCAACTTGGTGGCCCAATTAGCAGAATCCACAATTAATTCTTGACCAGAGTCAAACTTTAGTCGGAATACACCATCCACCTGTTGGGACAAACTCACTACCTGCCAATTGAGGGCCGCTAATTTTTCTTCAAAAGTCTCTAAAACAGCTAATAAGGCGGGCGCTTGTAGCCGATCACCTTGCAAATGAATGAGGTGTTCAAAACCCTGCTGTGAAACCGGACGGAAAATCTCACCATCCTGACTAATCAAATCTTTATCACCCCAGCGAGCAATCGGATTATGTTCGTCAATGCTGATTTCCAAATAACCCGGCCAGCTGCGTTTGATAGTGGCATTTTCAATCCAATTAACCTGCTCCAACGAATGTTTAAGTTCAGTTAAATCGACCTCCCAAAAAGACTGGGACAAATAAGGAACCAAGGCTTCATCCACATCATCAAAACGGACATGTTGTAAGGAATCGACAATGCTATAAGAAAGATAATCTACTCCGCGAGACTGAGAAAGCAACGAAAAAGCCAGCGCACTTAACGCGAGCATAATGGCTGCAATACTTACGCCCCACTTGAGTTTTCGCAAAGTCCATCCCTCTAGTTTAATGAAGTTTTCAAAATCTCAACGACCAGCTCTTCAAAGCTTAAGCCCATCACTTTGGCGGCTTTTGGCACTAGACTGTGATCGGTCATGCCCGGTGCCGTGTTTAACTCAATCAACCAGGCCTGGTGGTTATCATCCACCAGTAAATCCATGCGCCCCCAGCCTTTCGCGCCGATAACATCAAAACCTCGAAGTACGAGCTGATCGATTTGAGCCTGAAGATCTTGGCTAAGCTCACAAGGACAAATATATTGAGTGTCGTTAGACTGATACTTGGCCGAATAATCATAAAAATCATGAGTTGTTTTTAACTCAATAGTCGGCAGAACACGCCCATTCAAAACCCCGACGGTAAATTCCCGACCAGTCACCCATTGTTCGATTAATACTTCGCTATCATATTCTTGCGCAAACTCTACCGCTTGCTGCAATTCCTCTAAGCTGTATACCTTGCGCATACCAATACTGGAACCTTCATGACAAGGCTTCACAATTAATGGAAAGGTTAAGCTAAAGTTTTCCAAGTCCAATGGCTGAAATTGGCTAACCTGAACAAAATCAGGAGTCGACAGGCCCGCACCACGCCACAACCACTTTGTTCGCAACTTATCCATTGCCAAAGCCGACGCCGCCATTTGACTACCGGTAAACGGCATACCCAATGACTGCAAAATTGCTTGAACCTGGCCATCCTCACCCCAGCGACCATGTAAAGCAATAAAAGCGCGATCATAAGTTTGACTGATTTCAACTAATTGTTCGAGTCGAGTCACATCTAAACCATACGCATCTATTCCAGCACTCTTTAGTGCTTGGGTTATGGCTTGACCGCTACGCAAAGAAACGTCTCGTTCAGCCGCTATGCCGCCCATTAAAACAGCTACTCGACCAAACGAACTCATAACACACCTTCCTGTTCTTGCCATTGTTTCGCCCAGGCACCAATATCGCCTGCACCCATCATTAACACCACATCATTCGGTTGTAATAATTCGGACGCGAGGCTTTGTAATTCATCAAATCCATCCACCAACACCAAGTTTTGAGCACCGCGCAAACGCATAGCTTGGATCAAGGCTTTAGAATCAAACGCGGTTAAAGGCGTTTCGCCAGCCGCATACACCTGAGTTAGAATCACTAAATCAGCGTGCATTAAAGCGTGTACAAATTCTTCAAATAAATCACGAGTTCGACTGTATCTATGCGGCTGAAACACCAACACTAAACGCTGATCAGGAAAGGCCGCTCTCGCGGTAGATAAAGTGGCATTTAGTTCGGTTGGGTGATGGCCATAGTCATCCACTAGGGTTACATCATGATCACCAATTAGCCGATTCGGATAAACCTCGAATCGACGACCAACTCCAGCAAATGCCATCAAAGCTTCGTTGATGGCGCAAGGTTTGACCCCCAACTCCAACGCAACTGTAATGGCGGCCAGAGCATTTTGAACATTATGTCGACCCGGGATATTTAAAGTAACACTGAACTCTGATCCATCTTTTAAACGCACACCAAACTGGCTTTGTAGACCGTGTGTTTGTACATTTACTGCGCGAACATCGGCCTGTTCATCAAATCCATAGGTACGAGTTTTACGCAGGACATCTGGAAGCAACTTTTTAATATTCTCATCATCCAGACACAACACGGCCAAACCATAAAACGGCAAACGGTTTATAAATTCATTATAAGTACTAACTAGACGTGAAAAATCACCTTGGTAGGTTTCCATGTGATCCATGTCGATATTGGTTATCACGGACATCATTGGGGTCAAATGTAGAAAAGAAGCATCCGACTCGTCCGCTTCGGCTACTAAATAACGCCCAGAGCCCAAACGCGCATTGGTGCCCACTTGGTTCAGTTTACCGCCAATAACAAAAGTGGGATCCAAACCGCCATGGGTTAAAATCGCGGCGGTTAAGCTAGTAGTCGTTGTTTTACCATGAGTACCCGCAATCGCAATGCCAAATCGCATACGCATCAATTCAGCCAGCATTTCAGCACGAGGAATCACCGGAATACGTTCTGCCTTAGCCCAAACAACCTCCGGATTATCCGCACGAATCGCACTCGACACCACCAGCACATCGGCCGTCTTCATTAATTCAGGATCGTGCCCAACTTGAACTCGGGCACCTAGACTTTCTAAACGGGTTACAGTCTGATTACGTTTGACGTCAGACCCTGATACTTGGAAGTCGAGATTTAGACAAACTTCGGCAATCCCGGCCATGCCGACACCACCGATGCCAACAAAGTGGATTTGTTTTACTTGTTCTTTCATTAAAGCCCTACAAATTCAAAGAGTTCCAATCTAATTTGTGCCGAGTCATTACCCAATAAACACCCAATTCTGGAACACAAAAACTTTGCTTATGATAGCAAAAATGGCTTCAACTAATCGAATAATTCTTTTTGAGAATGCGTTTTTTTAAGTTTTTTGGCTCTAGGTGTCATTTTTTATAACGCTAATACACTAGTTAGGCTTCAATTTAATAAAACCGGGGTGGTTTCTGATTCCAATTCAACTTCCTCTCCAGGCGCGGCCACAGGTTGTGGAATCACCCAATAATACTGAGCTAAAACTGCGGCTAATTCCGAAGGCTGATGCAAAGGATCGGTAATTTCAACGGAACCGCCCGAACCAGTTTGCAAGCTGCCCGCTTGGGTTGCCGCTTCGGCCAAAGCTAAAACTTCCTCACGCCCTTCCCCCTCAATAATCCGAGCCTCCGGATTCCACCAAAGTACTTTAGCTTCTCGACCCGTTGCACCTGGTAGAGGCATGAGTTCTAATTTAATCCAATCTAACGGTGCTTTTGACATGTATCAAACCCTTTTATTAAGTGGGCTTAGCGTAACATATCCAACGCTTCATGCACAGAATCGACCAGACGATCAATATCTTCGTGTGTGTTATAAACACCGAATGAAGCTCTCACCGTAGCCGGTACATTAAATTTTTGCATCACAGGCATTGCACAATGATGACTAGCACGAACTGCAACACCATCTTGATCCAACAAAGTGGCCAAATCATGCGGATGCGCGCCATCAATCACAAACGACACCACCGCGCCTTTGTTTTTAGCCGTACCAATAATGCGTAAGCCTTCAATTTCAGTTAAACGCTTAGTAGCATAATGCAGCAAATCATCTTCAATTTTCGCAATTTGTTCAAACCCTAACGCCTGAATAAACTTAATTGCCGCACCCAAACCTATCACACCCGCGATATTAGGCGTACCGGCTTCAAATTTATATGGCAGTTCGTTGTATTCAGTTTTATCAAAAGTGACCGAATAAATCATGTCACCACCACCTTGATAAGGCGGCATAGCTTCCAGCAAATCTTGCTTAGCAACTAAACCGCCAATGCCAGTTGGCGCGTACATTTTATGACCTGAAAAGACAAAGAAGTCACAATCCAAAGCTTGGACATCCACTGCCATATGCGAAATAGACTGTGCCCCATCCACCAGAACCTTGATATCAGATTGGTGTGCCAATTTAACAATCTCAGCAATCGGGTTAATACTGCCGAGCGCATTCGACATGTGCGTAACAGCAATCAATTTTGTACGCGAGGTTATCAAGCCAGTTAAGTCATCTAACGATAATTCGCCCTGGTCATTAATCGGCCATTTAATGATCTTAATATTCAACTGATCACGCAACATTTGCCAAGGTACCAGATTAGAATGATGTTCCATTTCAGACACAATCACTTCGTCGCCCGCACATAGATTCGTGCGCCCCCAACTTTGCGCAACTAAATTGATCGCTTCGGTCGCGCCCCTAACAAAGATAACCTCTTTATAAGAACGCGCATTAAGCAAATGCCTAACTTGCTCTCTCACCCCTTCAAAGGCTTCCGTTCCGCGTTCACTTAACCCGTAAACGCCACGATGCACATTGGCGTTTTGCTCACGATAATAACGATTAATAGCGTCAATCACGCTTACCGGTTTTTGGCTGGTTGATGCGTTGTCCAAGTAGACCAAAGGATGGCCTTTTTCAGATAAAGACAAGATTGGAAATTGCGCTTTAAGCGCGGCCTGATCAAACATACTCACCTTTTGAAAGTTGTTAAATCATCACCCATGCAAAAATTCCACAGCAGGAACTTAGGGTGATGAAGACGGATCGATAGGAACTTAAGCGTTTAGCTTATGCATCAACTTATCAGCTAACCAATGACGGACTGGCGTTGAAGTAATTGATTCAAGCGGCTCAAGTAAAAAGGCTTGCGTGACTAAGCGGCGCGCATCCTCTGCATTAATACCGCGAGCGCGCAGATAAAAAATCTGCTCTTCACTGATTTGACCTGAAGCCGAACCATGCGAACATTTAACATCGTCGGCATAAATCTCCAGCTGTGGCTTGCTATCAACCTTGGCTTTATCAGACAATAACAAGTTCTTGTTATCCATCTGTCCATCGGTTTTTTGAGCCGCGCGTGCGACCTTAATCATGCCGTTAAACACCCCAACCGCCTCATCGTCTAATACGAGCTTATGCAATTGACGGCTTGTACCCCACCAGGCCTGGTGCTCGGTATGGGTTCGGGTATCCATAATTTGCTGACCGCTTGCAAAACATGCACTGCTCTGCTCTGATTCAATATGCTCTTCTGCCATACGCAATACATTTTGATGACGAGAAATGCTCGACCCCAAGCTAATATAATGCGTACGAAATACCGAGTTTTTAGCTTGGTCTACAAACTGTAAACCAAAATACATTGCCGACGGATTAAGCGACTGCAATACGACTTGGTTTAACTGCGCTTTTTCAGCAACATTGATTTCCGTAACAACATTATCGAACGCATTCAATTTATTATTTAAACTGACATGTTGCTGAAGCAAGCTCAATTGCGCGCCATGCGCAAGCGTGACACGGTTACGCACGGTATTAGCATGTTCATTCTGCGTTTGCACATAGGTACATAAAATTGGGCGTTCAACCAAACAATGTGGTTCGAGTTGAATCACCACACCGTCATCAAACAACATTGAATTTAAGGTGCCAAACGCTTCCTTTTCAATCCCCATTTCATGTGATAAAAACGCGGTATAACCCTGCTTGAAATCCAATGCATCTTTGACCGATTCAATACTCAAGCCGGCTGGCAATTCACTTAAATCATCTGAAAAGCGTTCACTAAAGTAACCGTCCACAAACACCAAATGCATGACATCAAACGGCGGTAAAAAGGCCTTAATGTCGGCTTCAGAAATCTGCGCAACACCACTACGCTGATAATGCGTCTGTAAAAATCCATTCAGCGGCGTGTACTTCCAGTCTTCATCCCGACGGGTTGGAAAGCCTTGTTCAGCAAAGTGTTCACTAGCTTGTTGACGAAACGCCACCAAAGCCGCATCCGACTCAGACGCCATTAACGTCTCAGCCTGCTGCTGATAAAAACTCATAGCGCTTTGCGCGACAGGACTATGCTTCTTGATAGGCTTGGATAAGGTGGTCATACCCCTTCTCCTCTAATTCTTGTGCTAACTCAAAACCGCCCGACTTAATAATTTGGCCGTTATACAATACGTGCACATGGTCGGGTTTAATATAATCCAACAACCGTTGGTAATGGGTAACGATTAAAAAACTACGATCCGGCGAACGCAAGTTATTCACGCCTTCTGCCACAATCCGCAAAGCATCGATGTCCAAACCGGAGTCGGTTTCATCCATAATACAAAGCTTCGGCTCCAACATCGCCATTTGAAAAATATCGTTGCGTTTCTTTTCGCCACCCGAAAAGCCCACATTCACTGAACGTTCTAGCATTACCGGCGACATTTCCAATTTTTTCATTTTTTCAGCGGCCAACTGTTCAAAGTCAAACATGTCTAATGCTGGTTGACCTTTGGCTTCACGCACCGCATTAACCGCGGTTTGCATAAACAGTTTATTAGATACCCCCGGAATTTCGACCGGATACTGAAACGCCAAAAACACACCTTTACGAGCACGTTCTTCCGCGTCCATTTCAAGCAAATCTTCGCCGTCGTATTCGACGTTACCGTCGGTCACTTCGTATTCTTCGCGACCAGCCAAAACGCTCGACAAAGTACTTTTGCCTGAGCCATTTGGCCCCATAATGGCATGGACTTCGCCTGGATTCAGTTGCAAATTAATGCCCTTCAAAATCGATTTTTCTTCGACCTGGGCGTGTAGATTATTAATGTTTAATAACATAGTCTTCGTCTTTGCTTTTGCGTTAAAAATTGGATTGTATTTGTTCAGCGGGCTGGTTTAAATCTCGACAAAACAACCGACTGAACTGAATTAAACTTAACCGACCGAGCCTTCCAAGCTAATGGCCAACAGCTCTTCCGCTTCTTGCGCGAACTCGAGAGGCAGCTCTTTAAACACCTCTTTACAGAAGCCGTTTACGATCATGGAAATCGCATCTTGCTCACTAATCCCGCGCTGCTGACAGTAAAACAACTGATCTTCACCAATACGTGATGTGGTCGCTTCATGCTCTACTTGGGCAGTTGGGTTTTCCACCTCAATATAAGGGAAAGTATGCGCGCCACATTGATCGCCAATTAGCATCGAGTCACACTGGGTAAAGTTTCGCGCGCCCTCGGCAGACGGTAGAATCTTAACCAAACCACGATAGGTGTTATCACTGCGCCCAGCCGACAGGCCTTTTGAAATAATGGTACTGCTGGTGTTTTTACCGATATGAATCATCTTGGTGCCAGTATCGGCCTGTTGGCGGCGGTTGGTTAAAGCCACCGAATAAAACTCACCAATCGAGTTGTCGCCTTTCAAGATGCAACTTGGGTACTTCCAAGTAATCGCCGAACCGGTTTCAGCCTGTGTCCAAGACAACTTAGCATTGCGACCTTCGCAAATTCCACGCTTGGTCACAAAGTTCAGAATCCCGCCTTGACAGTCATCATCACCTGGGTACCAGTTTTGCACGGTGGAATATTTCACTTCGGCATCCTCATGCACAATCACTTCGACCACGGCCGCATGCAACTGATAGGTATCACGTACTGGTGCAGAACAACCTTCCAGGTAACTTACATAACTGCCTTTATCGGCAATTAAAATCGTACGCTCAAACTGACCGGTTTTGGCTTCGTTAATGCGGAAATAGGTCGATAAATCAATTGGACAACGCACCCCCGGCGGCACATATACAAACGTACCATCCGAGGCAACCGCTGAGTTTAAAGCGGCGAAAAAGTTATCGTGATGCGGCACCACCGTGCCAATATATTGCTGAACCAACTCCGGATAGTCATGCACCGCTTCCGAGAAGGAGCAAAAGATAATGCCAAGTTTGGCCAAATCATCACGTTTGGTGGTCGAAATGGAAACTGAATCAAAAATCGCATCAACTGCAATATTGGCTTCACCATCATCATTAATCGGTACACCGAGCGAAGCAAAGGCTTTTGCTACTTCGGGATCAATCTGATTCGCTTGCGTATGATCTTTACCATCGAGCGATTTATCGCAGGATTCCGAACAGCTGCCGCATTCAGGCGCTGAGTAATAACTATAGTCTTGATAATCAATCGGCTCGTACTCAGCTTTCGCCCAATGCGGTTCTACCATCGTCTGCCAATGCTTAAAGGCTTTAAGACGGAAATCCAACATCCATTGCGGTTCATTCTTTTTTGCTGAAATCGCACGCACGACGGATTCGTTTAAACCTTTTGCAAAGGTTTCTACGGCCGTTGCTGTAAAAAAACCTTCTTTATAGTGTTGGTTTTTTTGCAAAATATCATTGATTTCTTGGTATTGAGTGGTCTGCGTCATCGAAAATTCACTTGTTAAAACAATTCTTACTATTTTAGTTGGTTATTCATTAAAAGTCTAGCCTACAGGCGCATGACAAGCTTGCAACCAAGTGTTTAAATCATCCTGACTTACACCTCGGCCCAGAATACGAATATGCCCTATCTGATTTACATCCTTGTCGGCGGCAAACGTATCCCAGCGCACAAACGTGCCTTCGAGTGCAACCGGGTTCACATATTCTTGCGTATCCAACACCGCTTGCACCCGCCAAAACTCAACCCCTAGATTTTGTTTCGCCGTGTCCAACACAAACATTAAATGCTCCAACACGACTTTAGGCAGTACAAACTCAAAGCTTTGCAACTCAGGCCAATCGGGGCGAACCGCCGTCCTTGGTGCGGATAACAAACTGTTAACTCGCGACTCAGCCAGGTTTTCATAAAGACAAGTAGCAAAGGGTTTACTCGGTGCAATCTGCTTCAGCTGAGCTAACCACCAGGCCTGGTGGTCGAGCGAGACCTCTTGCCAAAACATGAATACAATCGCATCCCCTGCATTAATAAGCTGACCAAGTGCCGCGTCATCTTCAACCGGACTGCGTGCATCAATCACCACCCAGGCCCGCTCAGAATCAGATACATCAAACACCAGGCCTGGCGCTTCTCTTAAACTTAATGTCTTATTGGACTGTAAAGCCTTTAACAGGCGAGTTTTCCCCGCGCCCGGCCAACCCAGCAAACAAACAGGAGATTTCACTGAAAGCATGCGCTAAAGTCGCTCACTAACTGATCATAAAAAGCTTCATAAGGCTCAAGCTTCGCTTCAAATCCAAGCGGATCAAGCGTGCCGATCGACACATCTAAGCCTTGCACCACTGGCGTTAAACGTGAATCTGGAAACTGCGGCTCCTTAAAAATACACTTCACCTGTCGATGACGAATCAACTCACGCAAGTCTTGCACCGCGCGCATACTGGGCGGCACTTCCGGATTGACATGAATCGACCCTAAAGCCTGCAAACCAAAACTTTGCTCAAAATATTGATAGGCATCATGCATCACCACAAAACCTTGGTCTTGATAAGGCTCAAGCTTTAACAACCAGACCTGGTGGGCTTCACTTAAACTGGCCAAGGTTGCTTTTTCACGCGCCACAATCGCCCCCAACTGCATAGGTTGCAAGGCCTGAAACTGCTGACTAAATTCTTTAATTAATAAGCGGGCATTTTGATAACTTAACCAAATATGGCCATCGGTACGCGCCGCTTGCATTGGCTTGTCGGCAACTTCATGCGTGGCATGATTATGATCGTGCTCATGTGCGTGATCGTCATCTAACTCTTGCCAAAGCCCACCATCACGCTTAGGCAGCACTAGCAAATCGGGCAGCTGACGCATCACCACTTGGGTGCCATCATAATGACGCAACGCGCGCTCTAACCAAGCATCAATTCCAGTACCGACCGACACCACAATATCCGCTTTTTGGATTTGACGCATATGACTGGGTTTGAGCTGAAAGCCATGCGGAGATGCCCCCGGACTTAACAATACATGCAATTTATCGTCTTCATCCAGCAAAGGCATGACCATCCCGGCTAAAGGCGGAATCGACACCACCACATTCAAAGCCTGTACTTGGCTGGTTGCCAACAAAGTCAGACTCAATATAAAAATCCGTATCGCGCTTCGCATTTGCTTGCGTCTCCCTGTAAAATAGCCACTATGAACTCAACTCAACCTAGCGCCACGGCCAACCCACAATCTGATTTATTAATTAGCGCACACCAAATTCGACACCGCTTTGGTGAGAATCCTGTGTTGCAAGATATCGACTTTCAAATTTACCGAAACCAAATCATTACCTTAATTGGCCCCAATGGCGCGGGAAAGTCTACTTTAGTTAAAATCCTGCTCAAGATTTTGCAACCCACCCAAGGCCAAGTTACTCATCACCAAGATTTGGTGATTGGCTTTATGCCGCAAAAAATTCAAATTGACCCGACCCTGCCCTTAACCGTTAAACGCTTTTTACAACTGGGCTTAAAAAAGGCAGAACATAATACCACACAGATCGAAATCATCGCACAAGAACTCCAGATAGCCAGCCACCTAAACCAAGCCGTGCAATCCTTATCGGGCGGCGAAATGCAACGCGTTTTATTAGCACGAGCGCTGATTCGCAACCCCGATTTATTAGTGCTAGACGAGCCGGTTCAGGGCATAGATTTACAAAGCCAAAGTCAGATATATCAACTCATTCATGAGCAACAACAAAAACGCCAATGCGGCGTATTAATGATCAGCCACGACCTGCACTTGGTGATGAAACACACCGATGAAGTGATTTGCCTAAACCAACACGTATGCTGTTCAGGTACCGTACAAAGTCTGCGCGACCACCCAAGTTTTATTGCTCAGTTTGGAACGGATTTGCCCGAGCACGCACTTTATCAACATCACCACGACCACTGCAAACACGGATAACACGCTATGACACTTGACCCATTTATGCTTTATGCGCTTAGCGCCGGTTTGCTAGCGGCTTGGCTGGCTGCCCCCTTGGGTGTGTTTGTGGTCTGGCAGCGTCAAGCCTATTTTGGTGAAACCTTAGCGCATTCGGCTTTATTAGGCATTGGCCTTGGGTTGATTCTACAAATCCATTTAACCCTCGCGATCCTCATCACCTCGTTTATTATTGTGATTAGCTTGCACCAACTGCGTCAAAGCGCCTTGTTAGCCACCGACACCTTATTAGGCATACTTGCACACGGCAGTTTAGCGCTCGGCTTGGTGGTGATTAGCCTACAAGGCAATATCCAGCTCGACATTATGGGCTATTTATTCGGTGACATTCTAAGTGTGCACCATGAAGACTTATACTGGATGCTCGGACTGGGGATGTTGCTGTTGGTGTTTTTTTACCGCAACTGGCACGACTTGCTCAACCTCACCCTCAACACCGAACTGGCACAAGTCGAAGGCGTAAAAGTCAAAGCCCTGCAATTGCAAATGACCTTATTGCTCGCCTTGGTGATTGCCGTCGCGATGAAAATTGTTGGCATTCTACTCATCACCTCGTTACTCATTCTCCCGGCCGCCACCGCGCGTCGTTTAGCCAAAACACCTGAACAAATGCTGGGGTACACCTTTTTAACCGCCAGCTTCAGTGTCGTCACCGGTTTAATCCTATCCTACTACCTAGACCTACCATCCGGCCCAGCCATTGTGGTCAGTGCGACGGGATTATTCCTGTTGCTACTACTTAAACCCAAAAAAACCTAAGCAAACTTTAAGTAAGCGACACTTACACTTAATACACCTATACCGGCTTATTGAAAACAAATAACCTCAACAAACTAATGAACAGCATTATGAGTTTTATCCGGCTCAGCGCTCTATATTAATTGGATTTTGCACCTCTATTTGATACAATCCAAGGTATTTTTAACCCATGAAGATCTAGTAGCTTGTCCAATCTTATTAAACTCGTCATTTCGGTTCTGATAGTCAGCTTTATTATTTACAAAGTGGACTTCAGCTCTGTATGGTCATCCATGCTCAACGCCAAGCTCGACTATCTAGTCATCGCCTTATTACTGCTCATCCTAAGTCAAGTTGTCGCCGCCTATAGGTGGAGCTTAATTATGGGGCTTTTGGATTACACTCACCCACTAAGCTTTTATTTAAAATCTTATTTTAAAGGCGCCCTATTTAATCAGTTGTTGCCAACTAGCATCGGTGGCGATGCCTATCGTGTTGCCGAAGTTAAAGCACACGGAGGGCGCACGCGAGAAGCCTTTTATGGTGTGTTTATCGACCGAATAGTGGGCTTGATCGGGCTCTTAGTTATCACCCTAGCCGCCAGTTTATTGGCGAACGATTTGCTTCCTAGCCATGTTTTTTATTTGATTAACAGCTTAATCTTGGCGGCTTTCTTTGGTTTTTTTGTTTTGCTTGCATTACATAAAATACATTGGTTTGATCGGTTTTCGATCACGCGCCTTTTTTACGACCTGTCCCACCGTTTTCGTAGTGTATATAAAACCCCGAAACGCATCGCACAACAACTTGCTCTTTCGATACTTATTCATCTTCTAGCGATGATTGCGATTTTTGGCATCGGGCATAGTGTTGGAATTAACGAGCCCATCGCCACTTACTTGGTGATTATCCCACCCGCTATTCTTTTAACGGTCTTACCTATTTCTTTTGCAGGCTGGGGCGTACGCGAAGGGGCTTTAATTGTTTTATTCATGATGATTGGCGTTGAACAAGCCCAAGTTTTAGCGATGTCCTTACTCTTTGGGATTCTACTAATCCTAGCCGCCCTACCAGGCCTGGTATTTTACCTGCGAAGCCAACATAAATATTTTTAAAGGACGCAAACATGAACGTCGACTTAATGCGAAAAATTGACTACTACCTTGGAATCCCCCTAACAATCCTGGGAAGCGGCGTCGTAAAAACCATTGATTTATTTCGAAGTAAAGACATGAGTCCGCCAAAACGAATTTTGTTCGTCGAACTTTCAGAGATGGGAAGCACTATTATTGCTGATCCAGCGATGAAACGAGCGAAAGCTCGCTTTGATGCGGAACTTTTTTTTGTGATTTTCAGTAAAAACAAGCCAAGCTTAGATTTACTGGGCACCATTCCAGAGGATAATATTTTCAAACTCCGTGAAGACAGCTTATTCACACTGATTTTAGATGCGGTTAAATTTATTTTTTGGTGCCGTAAACACAAAATTGATACCGCCATAGACTTGGAGCTTTTCTCACGGGTATCAGCCTTGCTTACGGGCTTTAGTTTTACCCGCAACCGAGTCGGGTATCATAATTTTCATGGTGAAGGTCTATACCGTGGCCATATGCTTACTCATAAAGTCAGCTACAACCCTCATATACACATCGCCAAAAACTTCATTGCACTGATTCATGCACTCGAAGTCGATCACGATGAAAAGCCCTATGCAAAGGTTAAGATTACCGACGAAGATATCAAGTTAGATCAAGTTGAGTTCGATCAGGATCAAAAACAAAGCATTCGCGAAAAGGTGCAGGCGCTTTATCCTGAGTATCAAGCCGAACAACATAGGTTGGTTTTAATCAATCCAAATGCCAGTGAGCTCTTACCGCAACGCCGGTGGCCAAAAGAGCGTTTTCAGCAGCTCATGCAAAATCTGCTCGCACAATACGAAGACATTTTAATTCTCATTACTGGCGCGCCCGCAGAAAAGGAAGAAGCTCAAGAGTTTAAATCTAAGGTTGATCATCCACGCTGTATTAATTTTGCAGGCCAGTTAAAACTTCAACAGATGCCGATTTTATATTGCATCAGTGAATTAATGGTCACCAATGACTCTGGGCCTGGCCATTTTTCATCCATTACACCGCTTAAAACCTTTGTCCTTTTCGGGCCTGAAACGCCAAAACTTTATGGCTCACTAGGCAACAGTACGCCAATATTTGCGGGCTTAGCTTGCTCGCCTTGTGTCAGCGCGGCTAACCACCGAAAAACACCCTGTACTGACCCTGTGTGCATGAAAGCCATTGAAGTGCAGGAAGTAGAAGACGCGGTTAAAACCTACTTAAACCGTTAAATTAAGTACCAGGCCTGCTAGTGTTTGCACTCTACTGGCCTAACGCGCTTTTCTTAACCAAACAAGCACCAACAGCTTTAAAGCGATCGGTACCCCAGCATACAACCAAACCAAGGTCGTGAAGCTGGCGCTGGTTTTTTGATCCCACCCCATCCAATCAAGTAGCGGAAACGCGAGACCGACGGCCAACGCAAGCGCGAGCTTGGTTAACATACCCCAAACACCAAACAAGAGTCCGCTAATCGAGCCATTGGTTTGACTCAGGTCTTGCGCGATGTCGGCTTGAATAGAGGATGGCAAGGCCACATCGGCCCCTAGACTTAAGCCGGATAAAAAGCTAATTATTAAAAACGCATTAAAGTCGCCAGATTCGAGCGTAAACACCCAGGCAAAACTCAGACAAGCTAAGATAATCGAGCCGCGCCAAGCGGTGTATTTGCCCAAGCGTTTCGACAACACCACCCAAAATGGCAACGCCAACACTCCGGCTAAAAAGAAGCTCATTAATAAGATACCGGTCTGCGGCGTTAGGTCGAGATAATATTGTACAAAGAGTAAAAACAAGGTAGCTGGAAACGCATTCGCGAGACTATTAATAAAGTAGGCTGGAAGCAGTTGTCGGCTCTGTGGGTCGCGCCAAATCAACCACCAGGCCTGGTGATCTTGTTTAGTGGTGTTCTTTGAATAGCTAGGGACTTGAACGGCCAATTTTAATCGCCAAATCATCAAACCTAACCCGAATGTAAGACTGAGTGCCACCAGCGGATAGAGGATTTCAAATAGCCGCTGGGTGTCTTGCGCATCACTCAGAAAAAACGGTAATAACAACACCGTCACCACCCCCAAAATCGCAAAGGCTTCACGGCTGGCGGTAAACTGAGTTTTATGGTGATGATGGGTTGTGACTTCGGCGCTCAAGGCTTGATAAGGAATCATAATTAAAGTCCAGGCGAAATAAACCAGCAACGCCCAAATCAACAAGTGCAGCGCATCGGGTTCAGTGGGCAAGAGCAATTGCCACAAACTCAACAATAATAGCGCCCAACCCAAGCCAATCAAACTATAACGCCCAGCGTGACTGAGCTGATCACGCCACCAGCCAATAAGCGGATCGGTAAACACATCCGTCACCCGCGCGAGCAACAACATCAATCCGACCAGCGCCATTTCAACGCCTAACTCGTAATAATAGGTTGGCAGATAGATATAAAGCGGAATGCCCAGCATCGCCAACGGCCAAGCGGGCAAACCATAAAGCAAAGACTGCCACCAGGATGGCGCTGACTGGGTGTTTTTCATCTGGATTATTTGGCCTTTAGTCGTTTAGCAACAAGTTTTATTAACGCACCCAAAATCGGTACTTTTTGGTAAACGTATTCGCCCGAATCCCAATAGTCCATGTGCACAATCACTTTATCCTGATCGTTAATTAAGATTTTGCTCATGCCATTGATTTGATGTGTTTCACCTTTGGGTTTGAGTTTGAAATAAAACCGCCATTCTAAATAGCCGGTTTTATCCGCACCCGCCATATGATGAATGCGAAATTCGGGTTCATGCAAACTGCTGAACATGTGACTGAAAACCTGTTGTAAATTATCCAAACCCCGCACTTCGTTGAACGGATCTTTAAAATAAACTTTTGGGTCAAATACCTTAGCAAACTCTTGCTTCAAGCTATCTGGTGTGAGATTTTCGAATAAAGCCTGGTAACGTTCCAATACGGTTTGAATCGACATAATTAGATTTCCTATCTGAGCATTTTTTTGGTCAAAGCTAAAGACAAGCGATAAGGCAAGACCTTAAGCAAACTGAGCATAACACGCAAGCCAAATGGAAAGCGTATTTCAAACCGACTTGATTTCTGTAACCCTTTGTTAATCAAGTAAGCAGCTTGTTTTGGCTCCACCAGGCCTGGCATCTCAAAGGTATTTTTTTCGGTTAAACGAGTTTTAACAAAGCCGTGATTAATAATTTGCAGCTGAATCTCGCTTTGCGCCAACTCTGGTTGTAACGACTCAGCCAAATTCACCAGGGCAGCCTTGGGCGCAGAATAACCGCCACCATAAGGTAAGCCAAAATAAGACGCCAAGCTGGCATTCCAAACCCAGCGCCCTGCACCCTGTTTGGCAAACAATGGTTGCAACGCCAGCATCAACGAAACCGCGCCTAAATAATTCGCCTGATTCATAAATTTGAAACTGTCCCAATCCCACTCGCCAATTCTCATGGGTTGGTAAGCGCCTACGTTATAAAACCACAAATCCAGACCATCGTGTAACGACCAGGCCTGGTGGCTTTTAGCCTCACAATCCGCCGCATCGGTCACATCCACATTTAAACAACTGAGTTTTGTATAACGCTGCTTCAGATCATTTAAATCGGCCGAATTTTCTGCGCTGCGCGCGGATGCAATCACGGTATGACCCTGCTCAAGCCAAACTTTAACCAGTTCTAAGCCGATGCCTTGTGATCCACCGACAATCCAAATTCTATGACTTTGTGTGGTTTTTTTCATCTTACCCCCTTGTACTGATGTATAATTTATGTATAAATATAATATAACAAACTAACCACGGATAAAGCAAATGTTTGAGCAGGATAAAAAATACAAAGTGGCCGTGATTGGCAGCGGCATCAGCGGCATGAGTGCGGCTTGGTTTTTAAGCCAACGCCACCAGGTAACTTTGTTTGAAAAAAATACCAAGCTCGGCGGCCACACAAATTCAATCGAAACTGAAGTTAACGGCGAGGCGACCACCGTCGATACAGGGTTTATTGTCTACAATGAACCTAATTACCCACTACTTAAGGCGATGTTTAAACATTTAGATGTCGATACACACCCAACCGACATGAGTTTTGCCGTATCAATTGATCAAGGTCGTTTGGAATATGCCGGTAACAATTTAAACACCTTATTTGCCCAACGTAAAAACCTGCTTTCTCTTCGCCATTGGCGCATGATTAAAGATATTCTGCGTTTTAATAAGTTAGCGAAAATCGATTTAACCCGCGGCCTCAACCCGCAGTTAAGTTTAGGAGAATATTTAACCAACAACCATTTTAATGAAACCATGCAGCGCGATTACTTGCTGCCCATGGCGGCGGCCATTTGGTCTTGCCCGACGGACACTATGTTGCAATTTCCGGCGCAAAGCTTTTTACAGTTTTTCGCCAATCACGGTTTGTTAAACGTAAATGATCGCCCGCAGTGGCGTACTGTAAAAAATGGGGCTCATCAATATTTAAATAAAATCTTGGCGCTCAAGCAATTTGAGGTGTATCACCACGGCATCACCAACGTGTTTACCTCATCCAGCAAACAAGGCGTCCGGATTGTGAGTGCTGATGGCGAATCTCACCAATTTGATCAAGTTGTATTTGCTTGTCATGCCGATCAGTCTTACGCCTTATTAAAAGACCAGGGTTTTGATCTGTTAAAAAATTTTCAATACCAGCCTAACCAGGCCTGGTTGCATACCGATGTTGAGCAAATGCCACATACTCGTTCGGCCTGGGCCTCGTGGAACTATTTAAGTGGCCAAGACCGCCAAGCTAAACAAGCGGTCGCGGTGAGCTATTGGATGAACAAATTGCAACCGCTGGGCATTCAAACCGATGTATTTGTCACACTCAACCCGATTGTTGAGCCGAAAGCCGAATGTGTGATTCAAAAAATTGAATACGAACATCCAGTATTTGACCGAGCGGCCATGCAAGCCCAAACCGAACTCGGGAATTTACAAGGCTACAAAAACTGTTGGTTTGTGGGCGCTTATTGCGGTTACGGTTTTCATGAAGACGGCCTAGCCAGCTCGGCCGAACTCGCACAACGCTGGCAGATTAATTTGCCTTGGGAGTCTTAAGATGGCCTCGAACCTGTATGTTGGCCAAGTGATGCACAAACGCATGCAACCAGTGGGGTATGATTTTCAATATGCCACCACCAGCATCAAAGTCGACGTAGATCAAATTCAACAAGAATCAGCCAAATTACGTTGGTTGAGCTTTAACCGCTTCAACCTAGTAAGTTTAAATGAGCGTGACCACGGTGCGCGTGACGGAACCTCTTGGCGTGAGTGGATTGACGGTTTTTTTGCTGAATACAATCTACCCCGCCCAGCTCGTGTCGAACTACTTTGTTACCCGCGTATTCTAGGTTATGCCTTTAACCCTTTGGCAATGTGGTATGCCTACAATAAGCAAGAGCAACTCATCGCCGTGATTGCCGAAGTCAGCAATACGTTTGGCCAATGGCATCATTACTTACTTAAACTCAATCCACAAAGCTCTAACAATTCTGCGCCTAGCCATATCAAATCCCAAGCCGATAAGGTATTTCATGTTTCACCCTTTATCGACATGCAAGCACGCTATCACTTTCGTTTACGTCCGCCGACCGAGCAGGTTTATACCTATATTCGTGAAACTCGCGATGGCGAGGCCTTTTTCTTTGCGAGCCAAACCGGAACCTATCGTGCCCTAAACGATACTAATCTGCTCAAGTTAGCTGGCTTGGCTCCGCTTCGTATGCTCAAGGTCATCGGTTTAATTCACTGGTGGGCGCTTAAAATTTGGTTAAAAGGCGGAAAATTTCACCGCACACCCAAACACTTACAGTCCGTTCAATACAGTCATTCGGAGATGTTCTTATGTTAAGCAAAACTCAATCTAACCCGATGCCGGCTAAACGCGCTCCTTTCTACGGTGCGTTTTTATTAAAAAAACTGCCTTTTGATCAACTGGATGTAGGCTCACTAACCGTCAAAATTGGTGAACACCAACACCGTTTTAATGGCGAACACTCCGGTGTGCATGCTGACCTCGTTTTATTTAAACCTTTAAAGTTTATTTGGCTGTTACTCACCCAAGGCGAACTCGGTTTTGCCAAAGCTTATGCTGAGGGTTTGATTGAAACCTCAAATTTACATGCTTTACTGCAACTGGGTGTGGATAACGAAGTCGCGCTATCACGTGCTTTAAAAGGCCACAGTTGGTTTTATAAACGCATGTTAAAACGCCACCAAGCCAATCATAATTCGATTGAAAACAGTCGCGAAAATATTTCCGCTCATTACGATCTTGGCAACGATTTTTACCAACTCTGGCTGGACCCCACGATGAGTTATTCGAGTGCCTTATTTATGTCACCAGATCAAGACTTGGCGGAAGCGCAAGTGGGCAAATATCAGCGCATTTTGCACGAGCTAGGTTTTGAAGAAGGAGAGCATATTTTAGAAATTGGCTGTGGCTGGGGCGGTTTTGCCGAACAAGCGGCTCGCCAAGGTGCAAAATTATCAGGCATTACCTTGTCACGCGAGCAGCTTGAATTTGCCAAACGTCGCCTACGTGAAGCAGGGCTTGACCACCAAGCCTGCTTAAGCCTGACGGACTACCGGCATCAAGACGGCCAGTTCGATCATATCGTCAGTATCGAAATGTTTGAAGCGGTCGGCAAAGAATATTGGAACGACTACTTTGAACAACTCAAACGCTGTCTAAAACCCGGTGGCAAAGCGGTATTACAGATTATTACCATTGATGAAGACTATGCCGACTCATATCAAAACGGAGTCGACTTCATTCAAACCTATATTTTCCCGGGCGGTTTATTACCTTCAAAAACTCAATTAAATGGGTTAGCGCACGCCCATGGTTTTAGTGTGACCAATGAACTGTCGTTTGGCCAGGATTATGCCGACACCCTATTACACTGGCGTCAACGTTTTGATCAACAGCGTCCTGCGCTTGAAAAACTCGGTTATGACGCGCGTTTTCAACGCATCTGGCATTACTACTTGGATTACTGCCGAGTTGGTTTTGAAACCCAACGAACCGATGTGGTTCAAATCACTTTGGAGCATCAATTATGACAAGCAAAATTCTTTTAACCTTCGCTTTAAGTTTTAGCTTACTAACAGGATGTAGCAGTATGAGCCCAAACCAATACGAACACACCGAACCTAAACTGGACTTATTTGAGTATTTCGAAGGTCAAACCTTGGCTTGGGGACAGTTTCAGTCACGTTCTGGTGAATTACAACGGCGCTTTAAGGTTGATATACAAGGTACAGTTGAAGGCGACACCTTAGTGTTAGATGAACAGTTTGTCTACGACGACGGTGAAACCGAACAACGTATTTGGACGATTAAAAAAATCGGCCATAATCAATATGAAGGTACCGCTGGCGATGTGATTGGTAAAGCGTTTGGTCAGGCTTCCGGCTCGGTTTTCAACTGGCGCTATACGCTTGACCTGCCCTATAAAAACTCGAGTATTCACGTAAAGTTTGATGACTGGATGTTTTTACAAACCGACCAAGTCATGCTCAACCGTGCCGAAGTTACCAAGTGGGGATTCCGCGTGGGTGAAGTCACTCTATTCTTCCAAAAACCGGATAAAGCACCATGAAACGTAGTTTTTTAATGGTCGCCACCTTGTTATTCGCCCTCACGGCTCAAGCCCAATCGTTAATAACGATTGGCGAAGCCACGGCGCGCTGGGGCTTTATTAAGCTTTACGATGCAAAGTTAAAGTTGCCCAGTAGCGTTCAGTCCAAAGACGTGCTCGCCGACCAAGTACCAGCACAACTTGAACTCTGCTACGCCCGCAGCTTAAGCGTAAATAACTTTGTAGATGGCGCAAATCATGCCCTACCAGATCAGCTAACTGCGGAACATCAGCAAGCCGTGGCGCGTTTACATGCGGCTTATCTACCCGTCAATAAAAACGACTGTTATCTACTAGAGCATACGCCAGAGCTAGGTACCGCTTTAATACTCAACGGCCAAGAACTGGTTCGCATCAACACCCCCGGGTTTAAAGCGGTATATTTTGGCATTTGGATAGGCGATGAGCCTTTGTCAGATAAACTCAAAAGCCAACTTTTGGGCCATTTAACAGCCCAGGGCGAAACGTCATGACTAGCTTAGTCTGGTTTCAGCGCGACTTACGTCTTAGCGACCATGCTCCGCTAATGCACGCACTAAAGCGCAATCAAAAAATGGTGTTCGCTTACTTGCATGATCCCGCGCAGACGATTGGCGAAGCAAATAATGCTTGGCTGGCTCAGAGTTTAATTGAGTTACAAAAAACGCTTCGCCTAAAAGGCGGTGAGTTATTAATGCTAGAAGGCGATTTCAGTGAAAATTTTGATCAACTTTTACGACATTATCAAATTGATGAGGTGTTATATCACTACGAAGTAGGTGAACCTTTTTTAAGCCAACAAAACTTAGTTTTGCAGATTTGCCAGCAATATCAAATCCGCCTGCAACCTTTCGACCAGGCCTGGTATCCGGCTGAACAAGTTCTGACGCAAAAAGGCCAAAATTATTCGGTATTTACGCCGTTTTATAAAAAGCTACTAACGCTATTAAACCAGGTAGCTTACCCCTTAGAAGCCCCCAAAGATTTAAAGCCATCTAACCCAGAAAAATCGCCTTTAACAACTTGGCTTGATTTACCCAGCTCGTTACACAAAATCCGCCAAACGCCTTGGGCGAAACGCATGATATCGCATTGGCAAGTTGGCGAGAACCAGGCCTGGAGTCGGGTAAAAAGCTTTTGTGATGGATCGTTAAACAACTATCCCACTCAACGTGACTATCCTGCTGAGCCAGCTACCAGCAAGTTATCTGTCCACTTACAATTTGGTGAGCTTTCGACTCGAGAACTGCTACATCACCTACAACATTTAAAGCGTCTCCCAGATTACGACACTCATGCGATTGATAGCCTTATTCGCCAGCTCGCTTGGCGTGAATTTGGACGTTACTTGTTGCACTTTAATCCATTACTAGAACGCGAAAGTTTTCAGTCCAAATTTGTAAATTTTCCGTGGGACGATGACGAAGATAACCTACTGGATTGGCAACAAGGACAAACTGGCGTGCCGATTATTGATGCTGGAATGCGAGAGCTATGGCAAACCGGCTGGATGCACAACCGAGTTCGTATGCTGGTCGCATCCTGGTTAACCAAGAATGCCAACTTAAGCTGGCGCGAAGGCCAGGCCTGGTTTGCCAACACCCTAATCGATGCTGATCCGGCCAACAATGCAATGGGCTGGCAATGGGTCGCCGGCTGTGGTGTAGATGCCGCTCCCTATTACCGTTTATTTAACCCGGTAGTGCAAAGTGAGCGTTTTGACCCACAAGCTGAATACATTAAACACTGGCTACCTGAGCTTAAACTAATACCCGCAAAATGGGTGCATGCGCCGTGGCAACACCAAAACAAGATACTTTCGTTGGGGTTCGATTTAATAAAAATTTATCCAATTCCGAAAATTGATTTGGCGCGAAGTCGCCACGATCACTTAGATCGAGTGCAAGCTCAAAAAACTTATACGCAAGCATTACAGTTGCAAAATTAACCTTATAGAGTATGATGGCAAAATTATGAATTCAATTGATCAGAACGCCCTCTATCCAATCCGAGAAGTTTCCCGTCTAACTGGCGTGAAGCCCATTACACTGCGCGCCTGGGAAAGACGCTACGACCTGATCGAACCCGTCAGAACTGAATCAGGCCATCGTCTATACACACAAGAACATATTGATTTTTTAAATCAGGCGCTCAAATTAATGGACGAAGGTATTCCGGTAAGCCGGGTCAAAGCGGTTTTATCTGAAAGTAGCACACCAGATATAGCGCATAGTGACTTATCTGATCCAGTGGAGCAACTTGCGATACTGGATAAGGCTTTGCAAGCGGTTGAACAACTTAATCTCGGTAAGATTCAGCGAGTATTAGATCGTTTACTAGCCGATTACAGCCTGTCTCCTTTACTCGAACTCTTAGTCGAACTGGATAACCGCTTTAAAGCTAACAAAACAAACCCACTTGCCACTAAAATTTGGCACGGTGCACTGCAAGAGCGCTTGCATGTTCGGCTTCACCACTTTCAAGTTCGTAGCCATCAACCAAGCAAGCGAATCTTTATTCAATCCGCCAGCAAAAGTCATGACTGGATTACTAAACTTGTCGCCGTATTTTGCTTCGAGCAAGGTTATCAGCCAATTAGTTTAGATGAGATAGTTCCATTTGAAAAACTGGAAGAAGTGATCAAACCACTCAACATTTATGGTGTGATTTTAATTGATAAAAATGCAACGTCTACAATGGAATGGCAAGTTTGGTTTCAGCACTTTGCTAGCATGCGCACTTGGGTGATGGGAAGTGACGAGATTGAAGAGCAGCAACCACCCAGTGTTAATTGTGAATTACGCGGCTGGCCAAATTGGTTTTCGCGACTCGCTTAAACTATCGCGCTTTAAGTTGCGCAATTTCGGCCTTCGCCGCTTTTAAGTCCAAGGCTAATTCCACTTGTGCGGTTACATCTTTTTGAATTCCGATGTAATAAGTAATCTTATCTAGTTCATCATAAAAAGGCGTCACGCTTAATTCATTCCAAAAAGCTGAGCCGTCTTTGCGATAGTTTTTCAAAACGGTTCTACTAGGTTGAGTTTGCTCAATCGCTTCACGTATACTTTGCACTGCAGCCTGATCGGTATCGTCACCTTGCAAAAAACGACAATCTTGATACAAAATATCTTCCGAAGAATAACCTGTTAACCTTTCAAATGCCGGGTTCACATAAACCAAAATGGTATCTTCACCTTCTTTCTCAGCCAGTACAATGCCATCTTGCGCATTCTCTACCAACTGCAACAACAACTCATTTCGTAAATTAAACTTCTTCATGCTGCATCCCATTGAGCGATTACTTGCGACATTCTAGCAAGGTTACAAAAGGTTTAAAACAAATCCGTGTCAATAACTGAGGAAATATAGAAGTCGACGAGCACTAACGATTCCCAGAAAGCAAAAAACCCGCCGAAGCGGGTTTTTTGTACAGAGTCCGAATACGTGATTAACGCTTCGAGAACTGTGGACGACGACGCGCTTTGCGTAAGCCGACTTTTTTACGTTCAACTTTACGCGCATCACGTGTCAATAGATCACGTGTACGTAGTGCTGAACGGTTACCTTCTTCATAAGCGACCAACGCGCGTGACAAACCATGACGGATTGCACCAGCTTGACCCGTTGTACCACCACCAACTACAGTGATGTACGCGTCAAACTTACCTTCGCTTTGTGTTGCTTGTAATGGCTGATTAATCACCATCAAATCTGTTTCACGAGCGAAATATTGATTCATTTCGCGACCGTTAACCATCATCTTGCCAGAGCCAGCGCGTAAGAATACACGAGCGACTGAGCTTTTACGACGACCTGTTCCGTAATATTGTTCTGCTGCCATGAAATTCCCCTTACAGCTCTAGTGGTTGTGGTTGTTGTGCAGTATGTGGATGCTCAGTACCGGCATACACTTTAAGCTTACGATACATATCGCGACCCAACGGACCACGTGGCAACATACCTTTTACGGCTAATTCAAGCACGCGCTCAGGCTTAGACTCAATCATTTTCTCAAATGAAACGGTCTTTAAGTTACCAATATAACCAGTATAACGGTGGTACATTTTGTTCGAACGCTTATTACCGGTTACACCGATTTTTTCTGCGTTAACGATCACAATATAATCACCACAATCAACGTGGGGAGTGTACTCAGGCTTATGCTTGCCGCGCAGACGTAAAGCTACTTCAGCTGCTAAACGACCTAGTGTTTTGCCTTCAGCATCCACAATGAACCAGTCGCGTTTTACTTCTGCTGGCTTTGCTACAAATGTTCCCATTTCTAAAATCCTAATCTAGTAAATAATCCTAAACTGCAAACTCAATCTTATTCAGATCAACTCCGCATCCTTACTGTTTAACGGGCAATAAGAGGGGGAAGGATTAATAAGAACGGAGATTATAAAGAAGATGTAACTAGGTTTCAACTTATATATGCATTCAGACTGTATTTAAATGCATTCTTAGGGCGTGAAATAGAATTGGGTAATAAACGCAACCCTATTGCTCCGCCGTTGTTATCGATCACTCACCGCAGAAGGATCTTTCAACATCGCGCTAATACCCTCTCCTCGCTGATCAACAGCGAGGTAACATGAATTACCCGCACCGGTATAGACCTGAGTTGGACGGAAAATTTTGTTGTTCTGTAACTGCTCGCGCCAATGTGCCATCCAACCAGCAGATCGTGCGACCGCAAAGATGGAGGTGAACATCTTAGGATCAAAACCCATTTCTTTATAAAGAATACCTGAATAAAAATCGACATTCGGGTACACGCCTTTATGACCTAAATGTTCTTCGCAGACTTTTTCAACTTCAAGTGCCGTTTGAAACATCAAGCTTAACTCGCCGCTTTGATTTTTCTTTTGCAACAATTTTTCTGATAAGCGCTGCAAGATGGTAGCGCGCGGGTCTTTCGTTTTATACTCACGATGCCCCATACCCCAAATAACTTTCTTTTTCGCCAGACGATCTTCAATATAAGCCCGCGCATTTTCTGGCTGGCCTATTTTCTCAAGCATTTCGATCACCATTTGGTTGGCGCCACCATGCAACGGCCCAGACAAGGATGCTATCGCTGATGAGATAACAGAACATGGATTAGCTAAGGTTGAACCCGTTACCATCGTAGTAAAAGTTGAGGCATTAATGGTGTGTTCAGCATGCAAAATCAAACAAGCATCAAGTAAACGTGCCCAATCTGGATCCGGTTCTTCACCCGTCACCATGTATAAAAAGTTTTCGGCGTAGGTTAAATCTTTACGCGGTTCAATTGGATCATAGCCGTTGCGCATATGTTCCCACTGGGCCACCAAAGTCGCCATGTGAGCAATGATTTTTACGGTTACATCGTTGATGTAATCTTGGTTCTCAGTGCCGCCTTTCATGTACTCGGTACTGGGGTAAAAACTCGCTAAACTAGCGACCACCACTTGCAGCATGTGCATGGGATGGGTGGTTTCCGGCAAGTTTTTCATAATCTCGCGAATGTTGTATTTAACACGGCGATGATTACGCAACTGATCGTCAAAGTCCGCCAATTCACTGGCGGTGGGTAATTCACCAAACAATAAAAGCAGCGTAGTTTCTTCAAACGACGACTGCTCAGCTAATTCCATAATGTCATACCCACGATAAGTGAGCAGTCCCTTTTGCCCATCGATAAATGAAATTTTCGATTCGGTGGCCGGAACGCCCGCCAATCCTGGAATATATTGCATGCTTACTTCCTTAACACTTACACACTAAAAGACGAGCCACAACCGCAAGTTGTGGTGGCGTTGGGGTTTTCTATTACAAAACGCGCACCTTGCAAGTCTTCTAAATAATCAATTTTTGCACCGACAAGATATTGAAAACTCATTGGGTCAATTAATAAAGTCACGCCATCACGCTCAACGGATGTGTCGTCTTCAGCCTGCTCTTCATCAAATGTGAAGCCATACTGAAAACCGGAACAGCCACCGCCGCTAATATATACGCGCAGCTTTAGATCTGGATTTCCTTCATCGGCGATTAAACCACTTACTTTTGCAGCGGCTTGTTCAGTAAATTTTACTGGGGTTGGCATCTCAGACATGGTCGTCTCCTCAATTTATGCTGCCGTGTCGATAAATCAGCACCCAAATAGGTCACTCAACTTTATCAACTGGATAGATCATTATAAACCAAAAGCCTATTGGCTGCGAACTCGAACTAAGGCATTAACGCGACTTGCTCTAAGCCACAGGTTTCTTCTAAACCAAACATTAGGTTCATATTTTGTACCGCCTGACCCGATGCGCCTTTGACAAGGTTGTCGATCACCGAAGTTACGACCACTACATCACCGCCTGCTGGCCGATAAACCGCCATCCGGCACATATTAGACCCTTTAACCATACGTGTATCCGGCAAGCTACCAGCCGGCATGACATCAACAAATGGTTCTTGTGCATAATGCTTTTCAAACAATTCTTGCAGCTGCTCTTGTGACCAATCTTGATTCAGCTTGCCATATAAGGTGGCCTCTATGCCACGAATCATCGGCACCAAATGTGGCACAAAGGTGAGGTTAACACGTGAACCCGCCATATGATTCAGGCCTTCAGCAATCTCAGGTAAATGACGATGACCGTTTATTCCATAGGCCTTAAAGCCTTCGCTAGTTTCGGCACTTAACGAGCCTACTTTTGCACCACGACCGGCACCACTAACACCCGATTTACCATCTGCGATTAAGTGATCAATATCCACCAGGCCAGCTTTTAGTAAAGGCTGAAAACCTAGCTGAACGGCCGTTGGGTAACAGCCAGGGTTGGCGATAACTTTTGCGGTTTTAATTTTTTCACGGTTAAACTCGGGCAAGCCATAAACCACTTCATCCATAATTTCAGGACAGGTATGCGCCATGCCGTACCAGTTCTCCCAAACCTGCAAATCATTCAAACGAAAGTCGGCCGCCAAATCTATTACGCGCACACCGGCTTGAACCAATTCAGGCGTTAAACTCATTGCCACACCATGCGGCGTGGCAAAAAACACCAAGTCACAAGACGTTAAAGTCGACATATCAGGTTCTGAAAACGCCAAATCATAATGACCGCGTAAGTTTGGAAACATCTCGGCGACTTTCATGCCAGCTTCTGATCGAGAGGTAATAACCTTTACTTCGGCATGCGGGTGATTCGCCAACAAACGCAATAATTCAACACCGGTATAACCCGTGCCACCCACAATTCCTACTTGAATCTTTTTCATAACCGGCTCCTCTGTTTTCAACCAAGATAATAGTTCTATTTTATCGAAACCCAGCGCCGTTGCATTAAATTTCACACTAGATTCACGTATTTGCTTAGAATAAGAAACCAACTAAATAAAAAGGGAACCTGCATGAAAAAACTTGCACTGATATTTCTGACCTTACTACCAGGCCTGGTGCTTGCCGAGTCCAGCATGCAGGTCAAACATAATCTTTATCAAGTTGGTCAACAAGCTTTGCAAGACAATAAACCTATTGTGGTGTTTTTTAATGCGAGCTATTGTCTGCCCTGCGAAAAACTTAAAGAACGCGCATTAAATGCCATTATTCGATTTGAACATTACCCTGCCGGCACTCGCTTTATTGAGGTTTTTATTGATAGCCCAGACGCTTTAACTGATTTTTACAATCAAACCACGAGCCCTGAAGAATTTGCCCTTTTCCACAATATCGTTGAACTACCAAGTTTGTTGTTTTTAGATGGCGAAGGTAACCAATTGGCGCGCCCTATTATGAACAGTGGTGCTTATGATTTTTTTGGTCATCTATTGAACAGCCGTCTTGAGGTTGCAATAGAGGAACTAGAAAAGCGCTAATTTTTAAAGTGAATCTAATATTTAGATACAAAAAAGCCCCGGCTAACAGCGTTAACCGGGGCTTTTATTTAAACGTAATGAACGTTGATCTAATCTAAATTAGATTACATCATGCCGCCCATTCCACCCATGCCGCCCATATCAGGAGCTGAGCCGCCATCTTTCTTTGGAAGATCCGCGATCATGGCTTCGGTGGTGATGATTAAGCCGGCGATGGAAGCGGCATTTTGTAGCGCTGTACGCGTTACTTTAGCCGGGTCAATAATCCCCATTTCAATCATATCGCCATACTCTTCAGTTGACGCATTGAAACCAAAGTTACCTTTGCCTTCCATGACCTTATTCACAACCACAGAACCTTCTAAACCACAGTTCTGTACGATTTGACGCATAGGCTCTTCCATTGAACGTAAAGCAATCTGTACACCTACGTCTTGATCGTGGTTATCGCCTTTCACTTTAACATTTGCTTTAGCACGAACCAAGGCTACGCCACCGCCAGGTACGATACCTTCTTGTACCGCGGCACGGGTTGCGTGAAGCGCATCGTCAACACGGTCTTTTTTCTCTTTCATTTCCATTTCAGTTGCGGCGCCAAGCTTGATAACCGCCACACCACCAGAAAGTTTCGCCAAACGCTCTTGCAACTTCTCTTTGTCATAATCAGACGTGGTATTTGCTAATTGTGACTGGATCTGTGCACAACGAGCTTCGATGTCAGCTTTAGAGCCCACACCATCAATCACAGTGGTTGAGTCTTTTGCAACATTCACGTTTTTCGCTTGACCTAGATCGTCTAATGTCGCGCCTTCTAATGTCATTCCCACTTCTTCAGAAATAACCGTTGCGCCGGTTAATACGGCAATGTCTTGTAACATGGCTTTACGACGCTCACCAAAACCAGGTGCTTTAACCGCGGCCACCTTAACGATGCCACGCATATTATTGATAACCAAGGTGGCTAGTGCTTCACCTTCAACGTCTTCGGCAATAATCAATAAAGGACGACCTGATTTAGAAACCGCTTCTAAAGTTGGTAACAATTCACGGATATTCGATACTTTCTTGTCGGTTAACAAGATGTATGGGTTTTCCATTTCAGCAACCATTTTTTCTTGGTTAGTTGCGAAATAAGGTGATAGGTAACCACGGTCAAATTCCATACCTTCTACGACTTCAAGCTCATCATGCAAAGAAGACCCTTCTTCAACAGTGATCACGCCTTCTTTACCTACACGTTCCATCGCATCGGCAATCAGCTTACCAACAGTACTGTCGGAGTTGGCTGAAATCGTACCAACCTGTGCAATCGCAGCTGAAGTTTCACAAGGCTTAGACATTTTCTGAATTTCAGCCACTACGGATTCAACCGCTTTGTGAATACCACGGTTAAGATCCATTGGGTTCATACCGGCCGCAACAGACTTCATGCCTTCGCGAACGATCGCTTGCGCTAGAACAGTTGCAGTGGTTGTACCGTCACCGGCTACATCATTGGTTTTAGAAGCGACTTCTTTAACCATTTGCGCACCCATGTTCTGGAATTTGTCTTCCAATTCAATTTCACGCGCAACCGACACACCATCTTTAGTTACCGACGGCGCACCAAATGATTTTTCAATGACGACGTTACGCCCTTTAGGACCTAGGGTTACTTTTACTGCGTTAGCTAGGATGTTAATCCCTTCAACCATTCGTTCGCGGGCTTCAATTCCAAACTTAACTTCTTTTGACATCTTCGTTATTCCTCAATTTAATTCGTTTCGTTATTCGTCTAACAAGATACCGACTTAAGCATGAACTGCAATAATGTCGTCTTCGCGCATAACCAATAGCTCCTCACCGTCGACCTTAACTTCCTGGCCAGCGTATTTGCCAAACAATACTTTGTCGCCTGCTTTCACAGACATTGCAATAACCGTACCGCTATCAGAAGCCTTACCTGGGCCGACTGCGACCACTTCGCCTTCAGCTGGTTTTTCTTTGGCAGAATCTGGAAGCACGATGCCGCCAGCTGATACTTTTTCTTCTTCTAAACGACGCACAACAACACGATCATGCAAAGGTTTAATGCTCATTGATTTTCTCCTAACTCAAGTTTGATAGAGGGTTTTTACTAAAACTGATGCTCAAGCTTGAGCATCAATTAAAAATTAATTTTATAAAGACAAGGCTAATATGGGGCTGGTTAAACCAGTTTCAAGAGGGGAAATGAATTTTATTTATTAATTACACACCACCAGGCCTGGTGCCTGTATCTGAATCCTACCAATCGTAATTCGGTAAACTTTCAAAACCGGGTTTGGCAAAGTAATAACCCTGCATTAATTCGACATCCAAGTGACTAAAAAAATCAACTTCTGCTTGGGTTTCTAGCCCTTCGGCCAAAACTGTTACACCTAACTGTTTACACAGATCTACCAAACTTTTAACAATGATTTGTTTGGTTTTATGGCTATCAACATCACGCACTAATTCCATATCAATTTTCATAATATTGGGTACAAAATTTGCCAAGGTATTTAAACCTGCGTGACCCGCGCCAAAATCATCCAAGGCGGTTGTAAATCCTTGCTTTTGATAGTAGTCAAAAATTTTGGTTAAATGCGCGACATCCTGCACCTGTTCAGACTCCGTTATCTCAAACATGATGCGCTCAATCGGAAAACCAAACTGCTTGGCGGCCTGCAAGGTACTTTTAATGCAATGTGCGGGCTCATAAACCGCGTTGGGTAAAAAGTTAATACTCAACATACTATCAAGCTTTAACTTACTGGCTAATTGAATCGCCTTTACACGACAAGCCTGGTCAAACGCATAACGGTTCTTGTCATTAATTTGGCTCAAAATACGCCAGGCCGACTCACCTTCCGCCCCACGAACGAGCGCTTCATAACCAAATATTGTCTGCGATTTAAAATTCACGATAGGTTGGAACGCAAACGTAAACTCAAAACCCAGTTCAGCGTGACACTTTCCGCAACCGGATAAAATTTCTTCGATGGGAAAAATTGTTGCCATTTGCTGATACCTCCATAACTAAATAAGCACTTGAACAGCGCCACAACCATTATCGCAAAACAGTTTAGCGTATTTCGCCATTACAATATAAACAAAAAGCTATAAATGGTACTATGCCAATTATGTACACTTTTCGTGCACTTTCTATTCAGTTTTGCCGCATTAAATGCTAAGGATTTTTTTATGACTCAACCTAGCCCGCCCAAAATACTCATTAATCCGCCGGTTTTCTTCAGTTCGGCGATATTAACCCTAACACTGGTTATGTTTGTTATCGTTTTTAACGACTTAGCCACGCAAATTTTTTCAAACACTTTAAGCTGGATATCAAGCCAACTGGGTTGGTTCTATGTATTGTCTGTAGCTGGTTTTCTGGTCTTTATTGCGATTCTGACTTTTTCAAGTTATGGCCGAGTCAAGCTAGGCAGTGATCACAGCCAACCCGAATTTACCAACACCGCCTGGTTTGCGATGTTATTTTCCGCAGGCATGGGGATTGGTTTAATGTTTTTTGGTGTAGCCGAACCGGTGATGCATTATGTCAGCCCGCCAGTCGGCGACCCTGAAACGGCCGAGGCCGCACGTCAAGCCATGCGGATTACCTTCTTCCATTGGGGCGTTCATGCCTGGGCTATTTATGCGATAGTCGCCATGTCTCTGGCTTATTTTGCCTTCCGTCATGGCATGCCAATGACGATTCGCTCGTCACTTTACCCTATCATCGGTGAACGCATTCATGGCCCGATTGGTCATGCCGTTGATACCTTTGCCGTGCTCGGCACGCTGTTTGGGGTGGCCACGTCTCTAGGTTTTGGTGTGATGCAAATTAACGCTGGCCTAAATTACCTGTTTGACATTCCGGTCGGCGTCACCACACAAGTTATCTTAATCGCAGTAATCACCGCCATTGCTACCGGCTCGGTTGCCCTTGGTTTAGATGGTGGGATTCGTCGTTTGTCAATTTTAAATATGATTTTGGCGGCGGCATTGCTCGCCTTTGTTCTGATCGCGGGTCCCACTGTTTTCCTCCTTCAAACTCTAGTGCAAAACACCGGCATGTATGTGTCTGATTTATTTAATATGACCTTTAACCTTTACGCCTATGAACCCACTGACTGGATCGGTGGTTGGACGCTGTTTTATTGGGGCTGGTGGATTGCTTGGGCACCTTTTGTTGGGATGTTTATTGCTCTCGTTTCTAAGGGACGCACTATCCGAGAATTCGTACTGGGCGTGTTATTAGTGCCGGTTGGCTTCACCTTTATGTGGATGACCTTTTTTGGTGGAACCGCCCTCAATATGATTATGATTCAAGGCATTACCGAACTGTCAGACGCGGTAGCCGCTGACACCTCGGTTGCCTTATTCCAATTCTTGGAACAACTACCCTTATCGAGCGTCACGGCTTTGCTCGCCACAGTTTTAGTGGTTACCTTTTTTGTAACCAGTGCTGACTCGGGCTCGTTGGTTGTTGATCGTTTAACCGCGGGTGGCAAGGAACAGTCACCCACTTGGCAACGCGTTTTTTGGGCGGTTATCCAAGGCGTGCTAGCGGCCTCATTACTCATAGCCGGTGGACTCGCGGCTTTACAGACGGCGACCATTGCAAGTGCTTTCCCTTTTGCGATTATTATGATCTTAATGGCATGGGGCTTAATGCGCTCTCTACGCATTGATGTCGCCAAACACAGCAGTTTGGCCTCACCGCGCTTAACCAATAGCCATATGACGTGGAAAGAACGCTTAAAAACCCTGGTTAGCTTACCCAGCAAAAAGGAAGTGTTGAGCTTTATTGAAAACACGGTTAAACCGGCATTGACCGAGGTAAGCGAAGAACTTAAAGCACAAGGGGTGGATGCCCGGGTTGAATCTAGCGAAGACGGCCGCGTCTGGATTGAAGTGAGACACGGTGAGCAAATCGACTTCTTCTACTCTGCCCGCCCTCATGCTTATGAGCCTCCAGCCTTAATCATGCGTGATACCCAATCGAAGCAAATGGAAGAACATAAATATTATCGGATTGAAGTCCATCTAGGTGAAGGTGGTCAAGACTATGACATTATGGGCTGGACTAAAGAAACCATCCTGAATGATGTTTTAGAGCAATATTCTCGTCACGTACACTTTCTCAGCCAAGTGTCACAATAAAAAAATTAGGGGAATTAAATGAAAAACAATAGAAGCTTAATACACGGCATTACACTAGCCATCGCAATGGGCGCACCCGCAACTTTGCTGGCGAGCGTCAATATTGACCTGTACGGTTCTGCCCGAATGCAAGCGGAAGCGGTGAGTCCAGATAGCGATGCATACTTTCGAACAAGTGGCGACAATGACAGCTTCATCGGCGTACGCGATGCTTATTCTCGTATTGGCTTAAACGCTAAATGGCAAGCCACTCCTAACCTTGAGCTATTTGGTCAACTCGAAATCCCATTCGATATGGCCAACTTTGCAGTGCAAGACCCTTATGATGACCGTCGCGATCTGCGTGTAGCTAAAGTCGGCATCAACACAGATCATGGTTCGTTAGCCTATGGTCAAATGTGGCTGCCGTTTTACAATGCCATTTCTTACAAAGTCGATCGTTTCAGCACCTATTACAGCGGCTATGCGACTCTCGCTTATTTCCGCGCCTACAACGCGGTGAGTTATTACAGCCCTAACTATAACGGATTGTCGTTTGGAGCCGGTGTTGTCATGAAAGACACATCAGATCAAGCCGACACCTTTGACGATAATCGTTACCAGCTAACAGGTACCTACAATAAAAATGGCACCGATCTATCAGTCGGTTTGGAGCAAGTCGATAATAATACCGATGAACAATTACTCGGCGTGGCGTTAGGTCAACAAATCGACCAACTATACGTAGGTGTTAAGTTCGAGCAGTGGAGCGCGACAGGTTCTGATGAAAGCAATGTCATAAACCTGTATGCGGACTACCAGCTAAACAAATATACATTCAAAGGCATGATTGCGGAGGTTGATGGCTATGGAGAACAAATCTTGCATCTTGGTGCCGACTATCAATACAGCAAAAACCTGAAAACTTTTATCGAGTTCTACCAGCAGGAAGAATCAAATGCTATTGCTAACCGTAAAGCAGGCAGTGCAGGTGATTTTGCAGATGGTCTAGTTGGTGGCGGTAATGCGATTGCGGCCGGTTTCCGCTACGATTTTTAATCACTAAATATTCTAAGCTTGTTTAGCAAGTGCTTTAAGTTGCATAAACTTGTGACTTAAAGCCAAAAATGCATAAGAGTGAACAAAACTTATTAGCCGCGTTGGGTTTTCCAAACGCGGCTTTTTTATATCATTTTATTAGCCCGCTTTAATCAATCGCCTGAAACTGGGTTAAATAAATTGCCGACACTAACAATCCTAAAGTAATCGCCCAGATTACAAAGTAAATCACTAATGAGCGCTTAGCATGCCGTTGTTCTAAATCCGTTCTAGGTCGAATACCTTTTAAGAAAAACACAATTTTAGACGATAAATTGACCGATACAATATTCACCGCAAGCAACAAACCGGCACCCAAGGCTAAATCGAAATGCCCAAGCACCAACATCAAACCAAACACCACGGCAGGCGGCAATAGCGCCACTGCGACCATTACGCCAACCAATACACTTGCAACCCCAGTTGTCACCGATAAAGCCGCCGCCGCACCTGAAGCCAAGGCTAACACTACTGCGGGTAATTCAACATTGGTTCTGGACTGTAGTTCGCCTACGTTAATATCTATTGGCACCACTAACGCCATTAACATCGACAACCCAATCGCCAAGCCCACACCTGTTATGCCGGATACTAATGATTTTTTCATCAACTCTAAATCCGCCAAAGCGGTGGCTAACCCTAACGCTAAGTTAGGGCCTAAAAGCGGTGCGATGACCATACCGCCAATAATAATCGCGACGTTATCTTCGACCATCCCAATCGCGGCCACAACAGTAGACAAAGCCACTAACACCAAATAGTTAACATTTAGGCGCGCGTTTTGCTCAATGGTTTGATAAAGCTGCTCTCGATAGGTAGTCGAGCCATCTTGTTCTGCGCTGTTGTTTTTTGGTGTTTCCGGCTCGGGTATCACCGATTCAACTTCAAACACCATCACTTGCACTTGATCAGGAAACTCTTGCGTAATTTCTTGAATTTGGTCTAAAACTTCTTGAACTTGAGAATCGAGTAGTGTGACTTGCAATAGGTGAGTGGTTTCACCTTTCAATACGGCCTGCCGGAACAACCAGGCCTGGTAATTATCCAACAATTTTATTAACTTAGGTGAAGCGGCAGGATGACAGGTAATATCAATTAACTTCATAACTCGCTCTCACAATATCCAAGAATTAAGACGGTTTATAATCAGAGCTTTCGCCGTCAAAATCCGGGCGATGCTCTTCTACCCACTGTTCGTCTTGACGCGGATCCATCTCGGCCAAGGCAGCACCAGATGCGGCCGGCACCGCCACAAATACACTCAAATGATCATCGGCTACACGCTCACGCATTAGGGCAAACACGCCCAGTCCAACAGCAAATAAGGCCAGTATGATAAAAAACACCACTACCGAATAACCCAGCACAAACCCAAGCAATAACGGCGCTAAAAATGAACCAAAACCGTAGGAGAACAATAGGGTTCGACTGATTTCAACAATATCTTTATTTTCATCAAAAACATCGTTAGCGCGCGCCACACTTAATGGATAAATGCTAAATAAACTGATACCAATTAAGAAACCTAACCCATAGAGAATCCCTAAGCTGTTAGGCGCGATTAGCATTAACATAAAAATAACAAAACTAAAGAAGCCGGCCCACGCAATTAACTTACGTCGACCATAGCGATCAGACAGCGTGCCTACCGGCCATTGGGCCAACAAACCGCCCAAAATACTAATCGCCATAAAAATCGCGACCGCACTGCCATCATCAAATGATTTGAGCACATAAAGTGGCATCATGGTGTAAAACGCGCCAACAAAAAAACCGCCGACGAAACTACCGACTAAAGCCAAGGGGGCGACCGATAAAAGCCTGGGCATGCTGTAGCGTTCAAATGGCCTCATCACCGGTTGAGGAATCTTAGTTATCGCAATCAACACTAATGACCACAACACCAACACAGAACCGATCACAAAAACACTTGCAGGCGTCACATCCAGCATCAAAATAAATTGTCCCAAGGCAGTTGCCAAGAAGAAAATAATGGTATAAATCGCCAATACTCGGCCACGCTCTTCGTGTGTGCTTTTTTCATTTAACCAGCTTTCCAATACAATCAATAAAGCATAAAAAGCAAAGCCTGAAATTAATCTCAACACACCCCAAATATAAGGGTCGAATACTAATACGTGACCCAAAAATGAAATCACCATTAAGGCTGAAAAGGCCGAGAAACTTCGGGCATGCCCCACCGTGACGATGAGTTTTTGACTAAAAATTGAGGCTAAGATCGCGCCCAGAAAAAAAGCCGCGTTGATAATACCGATAATGGATTCTGACAACCCCTCTTGCTTTAAAAACACACCGATGTATGTCATCAACATGCCATAACCGGTTGCGAGCAATGCGATGGCTAAAAATAAAGATGAAATCGGAAGTAGGGTTTGCCTAAAAAGCATAGATATGAACTCGATTAAACCTCAAAACACACCGCAACTATAAAGAGCGGAATTTTTTTTGGCAATTAAAACAAACGGGCGAAGCCAAACCCAATAAAATCGGTATCGCTATTTTCAAGCCCACCACCCATGTAGACATCTAATTGGGTATTCGCATCAAACAAGTAAGTCAACCCAGCATTTAGAATCATCACCGCATCTCCAGAATAGGTTAGGGGCACATCCGTAAGCACTTCAACATAACTACCAATCTTTTCTGAGTGACTTTGGTTTGTACCAATCGCTGCCTGAAGGTTTAACTCACGCTCATCAACTCGATAATTAGATTCAGCTTGTAGCACACCAAACAATCCCCAGTCGGCTTGCAAAGCTTTATCCCAGAGCAAGCCGCCTAATACGCGGGTTTCACTGAAATTATCCGAACCATCACCCGTTGGTAAATCCAATTGAGCCAGAGCTGATAAATTATAATCCGCACTCATAGTAATGCGTTTTTTTAAAGCCAAAGTAACATCGCTTTGGCTGGATTCACCATCAAACACTTGGTAACCCGCCCATGCAATACCTAGCTCTAAATCTTCTGCTAAACCGGTACGAAGATTTAATAATGGAGCCGTATGAAGCGTATTTGAATCCCACATGTCAGCTTGATAACCCATTTCAACATTCAACTGCCCTGGTGCCAAGGTGTGCGTTCCGGTTGAAAAACCAGGTCGATCCGCGACCACGCCTTCAGCCTGCACCCAAGCCGGAACTAATAATAGACACATTGCTTTGAAAAAACGATTCATGCTCATTCCTTTAATACTCAACTAAAACCATATTGTCACGATGAATAAGTGACTCATCCCCCTCGTAGCCCAACAGCTCCAAAATTTTATGGCTAGGTTGGCGGAGGATTTTATGTGCTTCGTTGTGGTCATAATTTGCTAAACCACGTGCTATTTCTCGCCCATTTTCATCCTGACAAATAACCAATTCACCCCGTTTAAATTGACCATCTACCTTAATCACCCCAACGGGTAACAAACTGCGTCCTTGTTGCATCACTACTTTTACTGCGCCCGCATCCAAGGTTAAATAACCGCGCGCCTGCAAGTGACCCGCTAACCATTGTTTTCGTGCCTTCATCGGCTCTAAGTCGGGAACCAACAATGTACCTAGATTTTCGGCTGCAAACAACCGAGGCAACACATTCGGCTCACGTCCTGAAGCTATTAAAGTGGCTGTTCCAGAGCGTGCGGCACGCTTCGCCGCCATCACTTTGGTATACATACCGCCGCGACCTAACGCCCCACCTTCTGGGCTAGCCATGGCTTCAATATCTTTACGACTCACCTGCGCCTGCTCAATTAATTTAGCTTGTGGATTTTCGCGAGGGTTGGCGTCATATAATCCTTGCTGATCGGTCAAAATCACCAATACCTCAGCTCCAATCAAGTTCGCCGTCAAAGCCGCTAAGGTGTCGTTATCACCAAACCGAATCTCATCGGTCACCACCGTATCATTTTCGTTAATAATGGGAATAACGCCATGGGATACCAGAGTTTGAATTGTGTTGCGAGCATTCAAGTAGCGTGCTCGATTGGACAAGTCATCATGCGTCATCAAAATCTGCGCAGTATGTAAACCACTTTTAGCAAATTCGGATTCATAAGCCTGAACCAACCCCATCTGACCCACAGCGGCGGCCGCTTGCAATTCATGCAAAGCCGATGGTCGAGCCAACCAACCTAAACGTTTCATACCTTCAGCTACAGCGCCCGACGAAACAATGATGATTTCGATACCATGCTTACGCAGCTCAACCATCTGCGCAACCCACTTAGCCAATTCAGCTTGATTCAAACCCGAGCCATCATTGGTCAGCAAAGCGCTACCAAGTTTAATAACCCAACGTTTAGTCCTCGTTAAAGCTTGACGGTCCATGCGACTCTCACTCTTGTTCTTCTATGGCTTTCGTTTTATTAGCGATCAAAGCCCAAGAAATTTTTTGCATTAACTCATCCGTGCCTGTCCGCTCAACGGCTGAAATTCGATGAACTTCTCCAGTCCAGTTCAAACGCTGAATAATGTCATCACAACGTTCGTCAGCTTCTTCATTCAATAAAAGATCCGTTTTATTTAAAATTAACCAACGGTCTTTACCTGCGAGCTCTTCACTAAATTTTTCTAATTCTTTTTCGACTACATGAACCGCATCAACCGGATCAGAACCATCAACGGGTGCGATGTCTAAAACATGTAATAATAAACCGGTACGCGACAAGTGCTTAAGAAACTGCACACCTAAGCCTGCCCCTTCTGCCGCACCTTCAATTAACCCGGGAATATCAGCAATTACAAAACTGTTCTCGGCCGACACACGCACTACCCCTAAGTTTGGATAAAGTGTAGTGAACGGATAATCGGCCACTTTAGGGCGCGCGGCTGACACAGCGCTAATCAAACTTGATTTGCCAGCATTCGGCAAACCTAACAAGCCGACATCAGCCAACACCTTCATTTCTAATAGTAGCTCACGTGCTTCACCGTCTTCACCTAAAGTATGCTGACGTGGCGTACGGTTGGTCGAACTCTTAAAGTGGATATTTCCCAACCCGTGACGTCCACCTTTCGCCACCAAAAGCTCTTGGCCATTCTCAGTTAAATCACCAATCTGCTCTTGAGTATTTAAGTCTGTCACCATCGTGCCGATCGGCACATGAATTACCAAATCTTCACCGGCGCGCCCGGTTTTTTGGTTGCCCATACCGGCTTGGCCATTTTGGGCTTTAAAGCGTTTGGTAAAGCGAAAATCAACCAAGGTATTTAGATTGGCATCCGCCACAAAAATAATGCTGCCGCCATCACCTCCGTCCCCCCCATTTGGGCCGCCAAACGGAATATATTTTTCACGACGAAAACTGGCAATGCCGTTCCCACCACGTCCGGCTTCAACAAAAATTTGCGCTTCATCTACAAACTGCATGGTTCACCAACCTAAATTAACCGATTATTATTTTTTCAAACAAAAACGCCCCGCACAATTGTGTGCGGGGCGTTTTATTTTATCACGTGAACGGTCGAAACGATTAAGCAGTCTGCTCAACAATCTCAACGTAGGTACGCATTGGCTTACCCTTGGTCACGAATGCAACTTTACCTTCTGCTTTAGCAAACAAAGTATCGTCTTTACCACGACCAACGTTAACACCAGCATGGAACTTAGTACCACGCTGACGAACGATGATGCTACCTGCTGAAACAGCTTCGCCACCGAAACGCTTAACACCTAAGCGTTTGGCATTAGAATCGCGACCATTTCGTGTACTACCTGCGGCCTTCTTATGTGCCATGGTTCTATCTCCTGTAACAGGCCTTTAACTACCAGGCCTGGTTCTAGTCTAAGTTTAAAACTTAAGCTGAAATACCTGTGATTTCAACTTCAGTATAGTTCTGGCGATGGCCTTGCTTAGAACGAGACTTGTTCTTACGACGACGGAATTTGATGATTGTCACTTTTTTGCCACGACCGTTACCAATAACAGTTGCCGCAACTTTTGCACCTTCAACAACAGGCGTGCCTAACTTAACAGACGCGCCTTCACCGACCATCAAGACCTCGTCAAATTCAACTTTGTCACCTTCATTAAGACCTAAAGTCTCAATGCGCAAAGTTTGACCTTGACGTACTCGATATTGCTTACCACCGGTTTTAATTACAGCATACATTTTTGTACATCTCCCGGATTGAAAATTCTGTTCATTTGGACGAATCGTATAATAGATCGAGTCATCGCTACAGTAAAGGCGGGATTATATAGAGTTTTATTTGCCAGGTCAAAGCAATTACACAAATATTTTATGACCATCCAACCACCAGGCCTGGTACTATCCGAATTCAGAACCAATTATATAAAAAAACCCACAAAGTTGTTCAAAACCTTTCCAAAGCCCTCGAATCATAATAAACTTCACAATCGTTTATACGCCGATAAATTTGCCAAACTGGCCGACTTCAAAACCTAAGATACTTAATATTATGACGCTGAATGACATTCGCCAACTGATTCAATCTGACATTGAAGCCACCGATCAATTAATCCTTGAACGCCTAGCGTCCGATGTGATTTTAATTAACCAGATCGGCCATTACATTATTAATAACGGCGGCAAACGTCTACGGCCTTTAATTGTTTTATTAAGTGCGCGCGCCTGCCAGTATAGTGGCGAGCAGCATCGCGTGATGGCCGCGGTTATTGAATTTATTCATACCTCTACTCTACTACACGATGATGTTGTGGACGAGTCCGACACTCGTCGTGGCAAAAAAACGGCCAATGAAGTCTGGGGCAATGCCGCGAGTGTTTTGGTGGGGGATTTTTTATATTCGCGTTCGTTTGAAATGATGGTGGAACCCGGCATTATGCGCATTATGCAGGTCATGTCCGAAGCAACCAATGTGATTGCTGAGGGTGAAGTTTTGCAGTTACTTAACTGTCACGATGCCGATACTGATGAAGCTCGCTATATGGAAGTCATTCATCGCAAAACCGCCAAGTTATTTGAAGCCGCGGCCCAAATGGGGCCAGTTTTAACTCAGCAGCCTGAGCTGGAAAAAGCATTTGCTCTTTATGGACGCCACCTCGGAGCCGCCTTTCAGCTGATTGATGATGTATTAGACTACACAGCTAGCAGTGAAGAATTAGGTAAAAGCATTGGGGATGATTTAGCGGAAGGCAAACCAACCTTGCCATTGATTTATGCGATGCAACACGGTCAGGACGCGCAAAAACAAATCGTCAAACGTGCGATTGAGACCGACGGCATAGCCTTGCTCACAGAGGTGACCGACATTATCAAACAAACCGGTGCGATTGAGTTCACGCAACAAAAAGCTAAACAAGAAGCTGAACTGGCTAAACAAGCCTTAGTTAATGTTCCAGATTCGAAATACAAACAAGCCTTGATAGCCTTAGCGGATATGGCAGTCAATCGCCGCCATTAAAGACGTTCGATTTAATGGCTGGGCGTCAGCAAGGCTAGGTTACTTTGCAGACTTAGCCTTACTTGAATCCACCATCTCTTCGACCACGCCCTCAATCTGCTCGCGCAACTGCGCTTCATGCTCTTCACGGCGCGCCTCAACGAACTGTTTATAAAGCTCCAAGTTATTAAGCTTGGTTTTATTCCAGTCAATCCGACGCAACAACCAGCGCGTCATGTAACGCACAATTTTCAGCTGGTCGGCAGACTGATAAAGTAATTCTGGACGCGGACGCAGGCCATGAATACGCTCGACGACAATCGTCTGATTTTCAACGTCGGTGCGAATACGCAAAAATCCACTTTGAGTATCATCAAAACTAATGCTGTAATACACTCGCACAATTTGGTTGAGGTTGAAAATCGCTTTCGCCAAAATCGTTGACTCACGTTTGCCGTTCACCCCCACCGTGTTGATGAAAATGTTCTGTGCCTTAATGGTCCGGAAAAACTGCTCAACCTCATCAATCGGCACGTCTTGATAGCGAATTTCAGTTAGGCGCTCTGCATTCTTCAAAGCATCCGAACGCCGCTCTAAAGATTTAAAGAAAAATTTAACCGCAGGGGTGATATCGTTTTGCGTACTCATAATTTACCTCTAACACCTTAACGACCAATGACGCCAAAGCTTAAACCCCTATACTCTTTTTTGTTCAACCGAGTGTTTCATTTGTTTGGTTCAATTTAATTTGTACCTGTCACACGGGCAATGACTCTTTAACACTCACTCGGTTTCGACCATTTTCTTTACTTTTATAAAGCATGGCATCGGCTTCTGCGATCAGCTCGACATAATCATTCATGTTAAAAGGAGTACGCGCACTCACGCCAAAACTCATAGTGATTTTTTGTTCGGATTGACCAACATCAAACGACATCGCCTCTATTTTTTGCCTTAAGTGTTCAGCTAGCTCAGTCGCCTCAGTTAAACCTGTCTCCGGCAAAATCAGAATAAACTCCTCGCCACCATAACGATGCAAAGCATCACTGTAGCCCACATTCTGAATAATCAACTGAGTAATATCCACCAACACTTTATCGCCGGACTGATGGCCATACTGATCATTAAAGTCTTTAAAGTCATCTATATCGCACATGATTATGCTGACGGGTTTTTCATCAATCAAGTGAGTTTTCCATACTCGCTTAATCATCTCATCAAAATGGCGTCGATTATGAATACCCGTTAAAAAATCCGTATTGGAGGCTTTTTTAAAGCCCAGGTTAGACTCTTTTAGACTTTCAATTAACTGATCATTTTCGAGTCGTTGCATAATGTTTTTTCGATGCGTGAAATTAAGCTGTCGAGCTTGCTCGTACAACATCAAAGCAAACACCGCCAAAATCACCACCATCAACATGGACTCATAAGTCAGCTTTTCAAAGTGATACAACATGTAACTGCCCAGATAAGGCACGGAAGACAAATAAAAGGCGGGTAAAAAATAAGCCGCGTAAACCGCTGAACCAGCAGCCAAGCCAAACACCATAATACTGACCGCTAAAGATTCGAAGGGGAGCGCTTCAAAATCCAAAAAAAACACCGTCATCCCCCATAACACACCATTCACCAATGAGGTGACCAAGGACATTTGCTTCATCCATGATTTCTGACGTGTGGTTTCATCCGCCCCTAGCCAATAGCGAATAAACACAAAGCGTACGGAAATATTAATCGCCAAAATACCGCCCCAAACAATTAATCCAAGAGACGGTACTTTTGAATAAAACAAAAATACAAAAATCAGACCAAAGATAGCGTGGGTATAAACCGTTCCTAAGGCTTTAGAATAAAGATCATAGGCCAGTAAACGCTCAACCTCCTTTTCTGACACTGTCGGCTTGTTAATTAGAGTTTGTTTTGGTTGCGGCACGGAATATCATCCAGTTATTTTTAATTTATGAATTATGGTAGCAATATAATCAAATTCGAATCAATAAACCACTTTTTATGAACCTATATTTACCCGCTCAATGCGAATTTTAACTAGTCCAAAAACAAAAAAACCCTGGTATACAGGGCTTTAAAATCTTTTTATCAACAATTTAAATTATTGCAAGACTTAAAATGGAACGTCATCATCATCGAAATCATTCGGTTGATACGCGGGACGAGCTGGGGCTTGTTGCGGCTGGCCTGCTGGGCGCGGTTGTTGAGCGGGAGCGCCGCCGCCCATTGGAGCTTGTGCATAACCCCCCATTCCACCTTGTGGCGCGGGACGCGACTGTTGAGCTGGGCGAGCTGGTGCTTGTTGCGCCTGTCCAAACCCACCATCATATGCACCATGGCTTTGATCAAAGGCGACATCACTTGGACCGCCAGCTTGCTGCCCACCACGATTACCGCCGCCTAACATTTGCATCACACCGTTAAAATCCAATACCACTTCAGTTGAATAACGATCCTGACCACTAGTCTGATCTTGCCATTTGCGGGTTTGTAGCTTACCTTCTAAGTAAACCTGTGAGCCTTTAGTCAGATACTGTTGAGCGATTTCGGCTAATTTTCCAAAGATCACCACACGATGCCATTCGGTTTTTTCCTGTTTTTCGCCAGTGGCACGATCGTTCCACTGCTCACTAGTAGCCACGTTTAAGTTTGCGATTGCGGTGCCGTTAGCAGCAAAACGCACTTCTGGATCACGACCCAGGGTACCGACTAAAATTACTTTATTGACTCCACGCATAGCTCTACTCTCTTACCTTTGCTTCTTGAAAATATTGAATCAGGGCTTCTTCATCAACGATTTTACGATCAATTTTAAAATACGCTCTTTGCTCTTCGGCGATCACCACCGCTTCGAACACACCATCATACGCACACATTTTTTGCTGTATGTCTTCAACCTCATCCGGTTCGATCGAACCAATTGATACCGATGCAATGCTCCAAGGCATGGGTTTTTGCATAGTCAGAGCCAACACGAACCACAAACTTCCGATCACAACGGTAAATGCGAACACACCATTATAACCATAGCCTTGATACAAATAACCACCAATTGCACCACCCACGGCGGCACCTAAAAACTGACTGGTGGAATACACGCCTGAGGCGGTGCCTTTTTTATCCGCTGGGGATAACTTTACCACCAAAGAGGGTAAAGAAGCTTCCAACACATTAAAGGCGGTAAAAAATAATAGCAACCAAACAAATAACCAGGCATAACTTGTGTGCCATTGGCTCATGCCTAACTGGGCGAGCGTAATCATTAAAATCGCCCCGGCAAATACCATTTTCATGCGGCCAAAACTTTCAGCCTGAATAATTAACGGAACCATTAATACAAACGACAACAACATAACCGGCAAATAGACTTCCCAGTGGCTCAACGAATCTAAACCAGCTTGGTCACGCAACATAAACGGCACCACAATAAACATGGCAGTCAATACCGCGTGCAATACAAAAATACCCACATCCAAACGCAATAATTGAGTGTTTCTCAACACCTCCATAAACTGCGCTGGTACGGCTTGAGCTTCACGCTGAAACTGTTGGTTTTTGATTTCCGGTACGGCAAACACAACCAATAAAGCGCCAACAACCGACAAGCCTGCGATCACCCAGAAAATACCGCGTACGCCGACCCATTCCGCCAAAATCGGCCCGGCCACTAAGGATAAGGTAAACGACAACCCAATCGTAATACCCACAATCGACATGGCACGCAAACGATAAGGTTCGCGCACTAAATCCGCCACACTGGCGGTTAATACCGCCGCCACCGCGCCCATGCCTTGAATCGCACGCCCGATAATCATCATCTCAATCGAATCCGCCACCGCACACACAATCGAGCCGATAAAAAAGACCGCCATACCCAGTAAAATTAACGGTTTACGACCAAACCGATCCGACAACATGCCATATGGAATCTGTAATAAGGCTTGGGTTAAACCATAGGCACCAATCGCCAAACCAATTTGTAAGCCGGTAATACCTTGAAACTCTTGCTCGGCAAACAGCGCAAAAACTGGGAAAATCATAAACAAACCCAGCATGCGCGTGGTAAAAATCCCCGCAATGGAGAAAGTGGCACGTCGCTCATTCGGATTCATGCGACGAGATAACATTTCAGACATAACTAACCTTTTATTCCTAAAACCAATAGGCACTATAATAAGTGGGCAGATTATAACACTTAGGAAGCGTAAAACATGAAAAGCCTCAACGCCTCAAACCCAAGCTTTACAGTTCACTCGTTCATGCTTTGGGCTTGTTTGACGCTAATACCAGGCCTGGTATTAGCCGACCCGACCCCTCATCGCATTAGTTTTAGTGTGACCGAGCAGCAAACCGTCAAAAATGATCGCCTGCATGTTGTGTTTGCAGCCCAGTACCAGGCCAGCACGGCTGAGCAAGTGAGTCAACGCGTTAACCAAATCATGCAAACCGCGTTAAGTGAACTGTCAAATGAATATCGTCAATACGCCCAAACTGGTACATACCACATACGCCCACACTTTCAACGCGATGGCCGCATTAGCGAATGGTCAGGGCAACAAAACTTAATCCTTAACCTACCCAAAGATGGGGTGGATATTAGTGGCGTACTGAGTAATCTACAACGCCATTTAATTTATCAATCGGTTCGGGCTGATATCAGCCCAGACAAGCGCCAAAAGATCGAACAAGATCTGCAATCTCAAGCCATTAAAAAATACCAACAGCAAGCGCAATTTCTGGCTCAAGCCTTTAATGAAAAACGCTACCGCCTAGCCGAAACACATCTGCAGCCCAGTCATGCGATGCAACCCCGCAACCTAATGTCAAGCGAATCGAATGCGCCAAGCATCGAGATGGGATCACAAACACTGAGCGTAAAAATTGATGGTGTGTTAGAAATTTACTAAAGGACGGAATAGGTAACGCGTGATAATTTTTGGGTAGCCCGATCAGCTGAGTGTCATAAACGGCACTCAATGTGAAAGCTTAAGAGCAGCCGTTTATCACGCAAGATTTGATGTATCGGTTAGTGGAAATGTCACCGAAGCGATCAATAATTTGAAGCGGTGATTAGATGCGATTCGATGAGTTCACTGATGAACGATGGATTCACGCCTTGAGCGATCACGTCATCAATCCAAAGCGCTTGTTTTTGACCGGCTTCATAATAAGCAAAGCCAACCCGATACTCATCTTCTAAACGCGCTAACATCATGATCATTTTTCGGCCACTGGGTGTATGAATTAAATGGCAGGCCTGGTTGTCTGCAATATCAACTTTAATATCATCCATCGGCTTTTCCACCATCGCCTGATCCACAACCGCATATAAATCTTTATAAGTTTCTATCATTGTTTTTATACCTTTTTAAAGCGCTCATTAAACCATAATTTTTAACCAAATTAATCTTACTCAGCAAAAATCAATTCGCAACGGCTGCACTCGAATCTTTCATTCTTGCTGTTTATTGTGTTCGCATAATAAGTCGGACTGATTTTAACACTACTAAGCATCAATTCGGAGTTCATAGCAATCAATCAAACGCCTGATCGTCGGCAAAAAAACAAACATGTTATAATTTCTCTTTTGCGCAAATTGTTGGTTGACCATGCTTGAGAACATCATTATTCGCGGGGCGAGAACCCATAATTTAAAGAACATTGACGTCACATTACCGCGCGACAAACTCATTGTCATTACGGGGTTATCGGGTTCAGGTAAGTCGTCCTTGGCCTTCGACACCATCTATGCCGAAGGCCAGCGTCGCTATGTCGAATCCTTATCGGCTTATGCACGCCAGTTCTTGTCGGTAATGGAAAAGCCCGACTTGGACCATATCGAAGGTTTATCGCCCGCGATTTCGATTGAGCAAAAATCCACTTCTCACAATCCGCGCTCGACCGTGGGCACGGTCACCGAAATTTACGATTATTTGCGTTTGCTCTATGCGCGCGCCGGTACACCACGTTGCCCAACACACGATGTCGATTTAGAAGCCCAAACGGTCAGCCAAATGGTCGATCGAACCTTAGAACTACCAGAAGGCACAAAATGTTTATTAGTGTCGCCGGTGGTACGTGGCCGTAAAGGCGAACACCACAATTTGTTAGACGAGTTACAAGCCCAGGGTTTTATTCGAGCTCGGGTAAACGGTCGCCTTATGGATTTAGATGGCACGATTGAACTGGATAAAAACAAAAAACACGATATTGAAGTGGTGATTGACCGCTTTAAAGTACGCGCCGATTTAAAACAACGTTTAGCCGAATCGTTTGAAACCGCGCTTAAAATGTCGGATGGTATCGCGCAGGTTTTGCCGATGGATGATGAAGACGATTTCGCCTTGTTATTTTCCGACAAATTTTCCTGTCCGCACTGTGGCTACAGCGTGCCAGAACTCGAGCCGCGTTTATTCTCTTTTAACAACCCGCACGGCGCTTGCCCTACCTGTGATGGTTTAGGCGTAAAAGAAAGCTTTGATGCCGAACGCGTGATCACCCATTCCGAACTCAGTTTGGCGGGAGGAGCCATTCGCGGCTGGGATCGTCGTCACAAATATTATTACGATATTCTGATGGCGGTGGCCACGCATTATGGTTTCGACATGGAAGAGTCTTGGAATGAGCTAGACGACAAATACAAACAGATCGTACTGTTTGGTTCTGGCAAAGAAAAATTACCGCTCCCCCATGGCAAATATTCCGAAGTACGCCGTTTCGAAGGCGTATTGCCTAATATGGAACGTCGCTATACCGAAACCGAAAGCAAAACCGTACGCGATGAGTTAGACAAATATCGCGTGACCACGCCGTGCAAAACCTGTCATGGTGAACGCCTAAATGAGGCGGCGCGCCATGTATTTGTTGCTGATGTTAGCCTGCCTAATTTAACCCACCGTTCGGTGGGCGAGCTATATGACTTTTTTGATAGCTTGACTTTACCTGGCTCAAAAGGCCAAATCGCCGCGCCAATTGTGAAAGAAGTGCGCCAGCGCTTATCGTTTTTGGTCAACGTTGGTTTGAATTACTTAACACTGGATCGCAGCGCCGATACCTTATCCGGCGGCGAAGCCCAGCGTATTCGTCTCGCCAGCCAAATTGGCGCCGGCCTGGTGGGCGTTATGTATGTGCTGGACGAACCTTCCATTGGTTTGCACCAACGCGACAATGACCGCCTATTAAAAACTCTCACGCACTTACGCGACTTGGGCAACACCGTGATTGTGGTTGAACATGACGAAGACGCGATTCGCGCCGCTGATTATGTGCTGGATATCGGTCCAGGTGCGGGTATTCACGGCGGGCGCATTATGGCGCAAGGCACACCAGACGAAGTCACCGCCAATCCGCAATCGCTCACCGGCCAATATTTAAACGGCACGCGTTCAATTGCGATTCCAAGCGAGCGCTTACAACCGTCTAAAAATTGGTTGCGCATTATTGGCGCAAGCGGCAATAACCTGCAAAACGTCACCCTAGAAATTCCTGCTGGCTTATTAACCTGCATTACCGGCGTGTCGGGATCAGGCAAATCTACCCTGATTAACGGCACCCTGAGTAAAATCAGCGCCAACGAACTCAACGGCGCAATGCACACCCCCGCCCCTTATAAAAAAGTCGAAGGCCTAGAGCATTTCGATAAAGCGGTAAATATTGACCAAAGCCCGATTGGGCGCACACCGCGCTCTAACCCGGCGACCTACACTGGCTTGTTTACACCGATTCGTGAACTACTCGCCACCACGCCAGAAGCCCGCGCGCGCGGTTATAATCCGGGGCGCTTTAGCTTTAACGTCAAAGGTGGTCGTTGTGAGGCTTGTCAGGGCGACGGCGTATTAAAAGTCGAGATGCACTTTTTACCGGATATTTACGTGCCTTGCGATGTCTGTCACGGCCATCGCTACAACCGTGAAACTTTGCAAATTCAATACAAAGGTAAAACCATTCACGACATTCTAGAAATGACGATAGAAGATGCGCGTGCCTTTTTTGATGCGATTCCAAACTTAGCTCGCAAGCTTCAAACCCTAATGGATGTAGGCCTGGGTTATATCAAACTCGGCCAAAGTGCCACCACCTTATCCGGCGGCGAAGCCCAACGCGTAAAACTGGCAAAAGAACTCTCCAAACGAGACACCGGCAACACCCTGTATATTTTGGACGAACCCACCACCGGCTTACACTTCCACGATATTGAACAGTTGATGCAAGTGGTTTACGAGCTTCGTAATCGCGGCAACACGATTGTAATTATCGAACATAACTTGGATGTGATTAAAACCGCCGATTGGATTGTCGATCTAGGCCCAGAAGGCGGCGGTGGCGGCGGCCAAATTGTCGCCACCGGCACACCTGAGGACATAGCGAACAATCCGGCTTCGCATACTGGCCACTACCTAAAAACCTGGTTGAAATAAACTAAAATTGGCTAGGCACCAGGCCTGGTGCCTAGGTTTTTAACTGGTTTTTTGACCGACAGGTTGGCTTTCAGCATCAACCGAGGGCGCATCATTGCCTAACATAATCGCTACCCAACGGGTGCCTTCGTATTGCTCTAGGCCGATCTTGACAATCATGGTCAACGGAATCGACAAGAACATGCCAACCGGGCCAAATAACCAACCCCAAATCAATAAAGACAAAAATACCACCAGTGGCGACAAACCTAAGCCTTTACCCATAAATTTGGGTTCAAGCAAGTTCCCCATTACCACGTTAATCGCCAGATAACCCAAGGCCACCAGTGCCGCATCCGCAAATCCAAGCTGAACCAAAGCCAGCAACACCGCAGGTACTGCCGCAATCAACGAGCCCACATTCGGAATAAAGTTCATCAACATTGCCACCAAACCCCAAAGCACAGGGAAATCAACGCCCAGCACATACAGCCAAGTGGTAACCAGCGTCCCGGTAATAAAACTGATAATGGTTTTGATCAGCAAATACTTGTTCACACGCGCCATAAAGCCGTTGGTGGTATCCAGCGTAAATTGCGCATCGGGCATCGCGGCTCTAAATTTTCGGGGAAAACTCGCCTCTTCCATCAAAATAAAGATGACAATAAAGACCACCAAAAACACATTGGTTAACAAAGAACTCACCGCGGACAAAGCCGCCCCTAAAGAACCGATGACATTAGACGGATTAACATGTTCCATTAACATTTCACGACTCATCGGAAAGTTCAAACTTTCTAATACTGGCACTAAACCCGACAACATGCTTTGAAAGCGCTGTTGATAATTGGGCATTTGTGCAATAAAACTATCAATCGATTGGGTCACGATCAAAACCAAGCCGCCCCCAAACACAATCAATACAAACAACACAATCAGCACCGCCAAAAACGACGGTACACCGCGGGTGGTCATCATGCGCAAAAACGGCGTACTGATTATCGCCACAAACAAGGCCAACATAATCGGAATCGTAATGGTTTCAGCGGCCTTCAATCCGGCCAAAATCACAATCACACTCGCCAGACCGACCAACCAAATCACGCCTCTATTTTCCATCTGAGTTTGCTCCTATTATTTTTGTTACGCCAGTTTACCACCAGGCCTGGTGGTGGTGAAAAGAGTTTGACAAGCAAGAATTACTTGAGTATATTTCGCATCGACGATATTTACTTAAGTAGTAGTTGATGCCTAATAATCCAAACCAGCCCGAATTTTTTGCTCCTTGGCATGTGCATCTCGGTAGCGGCGACATTAGCCCGCGCCGTTTGCATTTATTGCAAGCGATCGAAGCGACCGGCAGTGTGTCGCAAGCCGCCAAGCAAGTCGGCATGACCTATAAAGCGGCCTGGGATGCGGTAGAAATTATGAACAATTTGGCCGGCGTGGCGTTGGTTAACCGTCAACACGGTGGCAAAGGCGGTGGCGGCGCAACCTTAACTCAAACTGGCTTGCAAATCGTCACCATGCACGAACGCTTATCGGCGATGCAAGCGATGTGGATGGCGACACTCGACCACACCGATGCCGATATTTTGCCTTTAATGCGGAGAATCAAAATGCAAACCAGCGCACGCAATAGCTTCTACGGCACGATTGAAGAGGTGAAAACCGGTGCAGTAAATGCCGAAGTCACCCTCAAACTGCAAGGCGACGACCGTATTGTTGCCACCGTCACCCGCGATAGCGTGACACGCATGGGCTTAAAACCCGGGACCACCGCTTGGGCGTTAGTCAAAGCAAGCTGGGTGGTGTTAGCGAAAGAGCAAGCCAAAGGCCTCATCAGCGCACGCAACTTTTTATGCGGCCAAGTTACACGCATTACCGAAGGGCCAGTGAATGTCGAAGTGGTGGTCGAACTCAAAGGCGGCAACACCCTATCCTCAATTATTACCCACGGTGCGTTAGAAGAATTGAAATTAACCGAAGGTCAACCGATTTGCGCTCTAATCAAAGCTTCGCATGTATTGATTGGAGTGGATGAGTAAATATTTTAACCACGAGACTTCGCCCCCTCCTGAAGGCTAGGGCGAATAGACTGCCTCGCTGGTGAACAAAATCTGTAAGCCCGTGCAAACGGGTTTTTTAACCCCAAGCGATATAGCCCAAGGTATCTATCGCTTATTTTTTATTCAACAAGGAGATCCAAATGAAACTAAAACATCTACTAGCAGGCCTGGTGCTCACTTTTGCCGCCACAAACGTTGCCCACGCCGCTCAAGTCACCGCCGCCGTTGCCGCCAATTTCACCAAAACGATTGAAGAAATCGGCACCGAATTTACTAAAGATACTGGGCACACCATCCGCTTCTCATTCGGTCCCACCGGCAAACTCCTTGCGCAAATTAAAAACGGCGCCCCGTTTGATTTATACTTTGCCGCCAACGAATCGGCCCCCCAAGCGGCCATCAACGAAAAATTTGCGGTTAAAGACAGTTACTTTGTTTATGCCCAAGGCGTATTAGTGCTTTATAGCCCCACCCTGCCAGTCTCAAACAATGCCATGCAAATATTAAAATCGGCCGACTACCGCCACCTAGCCATAGCCAACCCCAAAACGGCACCTTACGGCACCCAAGCCGAAGTATTTTTAAACAAGCACAATCTTTACAAAACCCTGCAGCCAAAACTTGTAAATGGCGAAAGCATTGCGCATGCCTTCCAATATGTCGCCACAAAAAATGCCGAACTAGGCTTTGTCGCTAAATCCCAAGTGGTAGATCCGTCCAGTCCAGCTTACAATAATGGCGAATACTGGACGTTACCACAAGCCGATTACAACCCAATCAATCAAGCGGCCGTAATCACTAAACGCGGCGCAAACAACCAAGCCGCCAAAGCGTTTATGCAATACATGAAATCACCCAAAGCGATTGAGATTATCCAACGTTACGGGTATAACCTGCCAAACTAATTGAGTTTGTCATTCCGAACAACGTGAGGAATCTTTTAACCGGCCATTTAACCGCAAAAGATTCTTCGCTTTCGCTCAGAATGAGCGCGACGCTTTTATGCCATGATGGAATTAAACATGATTGAACTCTTCGGCACCGCCGTCAATTTAGAACCAATTTGGCTGACGCTCGAAATCGCCAGCTACACCACTATCATTTTGCTGGTGCTCGGCACTCCGTTAGCCTGGTGGATGTCGCAAATGAAATCCTCCAGCAAAATTGTGCTCGAAGCCTTGGTGGCTTTGCCTCTAGTATTACCACCAACCGTGTTAGGGTTTTATTTATTGATCGCGATGAATCCGACCGGGCCGGTGACTGAGTTTTTAAGGTTCTTTGGTTTTGAAGGCCAGCTCACTTTTAGCAAAGCAGGCCTGGTGATTGGCTCGGTGTTTTATTCTTTGCCCTTTGCGGTGCAACCTTTAATGCATGCGTTTGAAGGGATTCCGCATCGTTTATTGGACGCCGCCGCTACCTTACGCGCCAATGTATTGGATCGGTTTTTTACCATCGTCATGCCACTATCGCAGCGCGGATTTTTAGTCGCCGCCACCCTAACCTTCGCGCATACCGTGGGCGAATTTGGCGTGGTGCTGATGGTCGGCGGCAATATTCCCGGCGAAACCCGCATGGTGTCGATTGACATTTTCGATCATGTTGAAGCCATGGAATACAGCCAAGCCCACATCCTGTCCGGCATGATGCTGGTATTCTCACTGTTTGTATTGATGCTGGTTTACGGTTTAAATCGTCGCTTTGGCGTCAAGGTAGGGTAAAAAAATGGACAGAAAGGGGAATATTCAAACCATGAAAGGCCATCTTCAACTCGACCTTGGCGGCTTTAAGCTCAACAGCGGCGAGTTTGATTTAACGCTCGATGGCGTGACCGTATTATTCGGACGTTCCGGCAGCGGCAAAAGTACACTGCTACGCGCGATGGCTGGGCTGGATAAACGCACCCGTGGTCACTTAACACTAAACGACCAAACTTGGCAAAATGGCGAAAAAGCCCTACCGACCCCGCAACGCCATATCGGTTTTGTGTTTCAAGATGCCGCCTTGTTTCCACACATGACCGTGCGCCAAAATTTAATGTATGGCGTCAAACGCTTACCCAAAAACCATCCGCAAGCGGATTTCGACAAAATCACCCAACGCGTCGGCATCGCCGACAAACTTGACCGTGACGTTACCTATTTATCCGGCGGCGAAAAACAACGCGTAGCGATTGCGCGCGCGCTGCTGATGTCGCCCAAACTACTGTGCATGGACGAACCGCTTTCCGCACTCGATTGGCGCGCCAAAGCCGAACTGCTAACACTGATAGAAGAACTGGTGGCGGAATTTAACTTGCCGGTGATGTACATTACCCATGCACCGATTGAAGTTGAGCGCTTGGCAAATCAAGTCGTGTTTATGAAAGACGGTCAAATCGACAGCATCGAAACCCTGCAACAAGCTTTAAAAAGACCCGACTCACCACTATTCGACGAACAAGGCGCGGTATCGGTTTTGATCGGACAACCAGGCCTGGTGCAAGCCGGATTACGAGAAATTAAAGTCGGTGAAGATACGATTTACCTCAGCCAAACCCTCGACATTCACACACCGCAAGTACGCATTCGTGTGTTAGCGCGAGATGTCAGTTTGGCCTTATCCGACCCAAAAGATTTAAGCATCGTCAACCACCTGCAAGTCACGATTGATGAACTCATCCCACAAGGCGAACACCGCGTGTTAGCGCGCTTAAAATTAAAAGACGGCCAACACCTATTCGCCGAAATAACCCAAGCTTCCGCCCAACGCCTCAATCTACAGCCAGGTCTGGTGGTCTATGCGCTGATTAAATCCGTCGCGTTGGCCGAATGAATTTATAGAAAATTACAATTAAATCTAGTTAAAAAGGGGGAGCCCCCCCTTTTGGCTCTTAACGTCTATTAAGCGTAGCGATGTTTGAGCAGGCTTCAACATTACCACTTTCGCAAGCCTTGCTGAACAGTTCTTTTGCTATCGTTGTACTCTGCCTCACCCCTTGGCCGTTGTAATACTTCACCCCAAGATTATTTTGCGCACCAATATCTCCTTGCTTCGCAGCACTTTGGTACCACTTTACAGCCTCTGAGTGACTCTGCCTTACTCCTTCTCCCTCGTCATACATCAATCCAAGATTGTATTGAGCATCGGAATCCCCTTGTTCGGCCGCCTTGCGATACCATTTCACAGCTTCAACATTATCTTCTGGTACACCCTCTCCCATGTCATACATCAATCCAAGATTGTATTGGGCGTAAATACTCCCTTGTTCGGCGGCTTTGCGATACCATTTAATTGCTTCAACGTTATCCTCTTCTAGACCCTCACCTTCGTCATACATAAGCCCAAGGTTGTATTGGGCATCAGAATCCCCTTGTTCGGCCGCCTTGCGATACCATTTAATCGCTTCAACGTTATCTTCCGGTACACCATTTCCCTCGTCATACATAACACCAAGATTGTATTGGGCGTCAGCATCCCCTTGTTCAGCCGCTTTACGGTACCATTTAATCGCTTCAACATTATCTTCCGGTACACCTTCACCCTCCTCATACATCAAAGCAAGATTGTATTGGGCTTTAATATCCCCTTGTTCAGCGGCTTTGCGATACCATTTAATCGCTTCAACGTTATCTTCCGGTACACCCTCTCCCTCGTCATACATCAAAGCAAGATTGTATTGAGCTTTAAGTCCCCCTTGTTCAGCGGCTTTGCGATACCATTTGATCGCTTCAAGGTTATCTTCCGGTACACCCTCTCCCATGTCATACATCAAAGCAAGATTGTATTGAGCTTTAATCTCCCCTTGTTCGGCCGCTTTACGATACCATTTGATCGCTTCAAGGTTATCTTCCGGTACACCATTTCCCTCGTCATACATAACACCAAGATTGAATTGGGCAGTAGCATTACCTTGTTCGGCCGCTTCAATAGACTCATCAAGCCCTGCTTGCGCAGGCATATTTAATAGTCCAGCAATTAAGCCAACAGCCATCAATACTTTTTTCATAAAATACCCCTGGTTTAAAACACTTAAATAAGTTAACTGAGACGATACTATATTTTTTGACTTTGTGACAAGAAATATAGCGTATTAAGGTTTCAACCTTGAGTGGATTTATTACGCCTTGGCTACAAGTTTGAATTAGTAATAAATAATGTTTTTATGCAAAGGTAACGCTACTCGTTTTAACCCTCTAACCAGGCCTTGTGGTATATGTATTGATTATGTCCGTAGAGCTGTCGGAGTGAGTTATGGATTTAAATGACAATTAAACTGAACTGAAAATTCGGAAAAACCTTGTATATTAAAGTGTAATATTAAATAACTGATTCATTGTTATAAAATGTTTAAAAGTGATTTTAACGGTAAAAAGATGGCGTCTCCTTTTTTCATTTTTTACCACAAAAATTGTTCCACTCCACTGGCCCGGTGATTGGGCATAATAAATTTACAAGAGCATGACTACGTACATATATTTTGATCAAAACACTTTATCAGACTTAAGAAAGCGTAAACGCGAAAGTCTAAAATCGGCTCACCTAGACAGGCTACATTCTGAGCTGGTTGGACGGTCTAATCATGATATAAGGGTTCTGTACTCTGCCACTCATCTTGACGAGATTAGACAAATAGATAATCAAGAATATATTGAAGAGCATATTCAACTTTTGTGCGAGTTAGAAGCTCTCTATATCGAGCCATTAACAACAGAGCTAAATGCAAAATCGCCAAAGCTAGTTTGGAAAAGCTATCTAATGAATGAGAAAGAAAATGCTCCGAATGGAGTAAACAAATCCACAGAAATAGTAGATCAACTTTTGAGAAAACTTTCAGGCCTTGAAGTAGGCTCCGATTTCTCGCAAATTCATCAAAAACTTTTAGATAGCGCATCTACCAATGTTGCTGATATAAAAAAATTGTTATCTGAACTGTCTCCTGAAGAATTAAATAGCCACCACGGGCAACAAATGAGTCTTAAGTATAAGCAACTCTTCAAGCAAGCAGAACTGCTAGCAAAATCTTCACCTATAAATATTACAGAAGAAGAAAAGCTCGGACCTAAGGGTTTTAGAAAACACAATGCAGTATTTGAACTTCATCTTAACGAGCTCAAACAACATGATGTTATTCCAGCTATAGATAAACTGTTTGCTAGCGCAAATGGCGATTACAGTTATGAGGACTATTTTGACAATTCAATTCATAACCAAATTTCGCGTTATTACACACTGATGAATTGGGTCGGCTATCATCCAGACGACTTCACCAAAGTAAAGAGTGGACGTGATCGATTTAAGGCCTCTTTTAATGATCTTAAACACGCTAGCTCATCTGTCGGCGCATCGTATTTAGTCTCAAATGATAATGCTTTTATAAAAAAGGCAAGGGCATGTTACGCTCATCTTAGTGTTCCTACTCAAGTTCTTAGCTTGGAGGAAGCAATTGAAGAACTAAATTTATAACATTGGCATGGTGTGGGACTATCAACTTTTAATAAATAGGGGCAGAGTAAAATGAAATAGCGTTATTCCTGACTCCATTTAAACCTTTAAGATGCTAACTTAAACGCAAACCCTTTGCCGAAACCACCTTAATACGGTTTCAAACCGTGGGTGTTCACCTTCACCAAACTACTTATAAAGCTTTGATAAGCTAGCCCTGTTTTTTCCGATAAGGTTTTCTAATTTTAGATGCGGCTTTTGATTAATGAGATATCATGATCTATTAGGTTTATAGGTTTTTTTAAATATAAAAAACAGCGGATTCAGTTCAAACCAATAATGGTTTTATTTATAGTCAATGCGCAGCTTGCGAAAGAGTGGAGTTAAAAAATGGCCTTAGATCAAATGGAAGCCTTCATTATGAAAATGCAGTCTGATCCGGCGCTTAAAACTGAAGTCACAGCCGCGTCCACAGCGGATGATGTGGCGCGTATTGCGTTCAAGTTGGGTTATGAGTTTTCGGGTGATGAATTATTGCGCATGTCCGGCAAAAAAGTGGGGCAAGCTACCATGTACAAGAAAGGCCTACCGGGTGAATACCATTAATAATCCAACCACCAGGCCTGGTGGTGTTCGCATTAATTAAAGCAGTCTCGGATTGAAGATTAAATAAGTTACCTATCGAAACCCTCTAGCCTTATAACCGCTTTTTTCGGCTTATTTTTACTTGAGCGTATTCCGCTAAGATTTCGGCATAAGTTTGGTGCACGCTTGCCGCGTAGGGTTCAATGTCGAATTCCTTGGCGAACGCTTGCGCGGCCTCGCTCATACGCTGGCGTTGGTTATTGTCTTCGAGTAGGGTTTGTACGGCTTTGGACCAGGCCTGGTAGTTCTCTGGAGTTTTGATGCCAGTTTGGTTTTGTTCAATCACGTCATCAATGCCGCTGGCTCGAACAGCGACGACCGGTAATCCGCCCGCCATGGCTTCAAGAATCACCATGCCTTGGGTTTCTGAGCGCGACGCAAATACAAAAATGTCGCCCAATTGATATAAAGATGGCATTTGATCCGGTGGCACTTTCCCGACCAACAAGACCCTATCAGTTAAACCTAGAGTATCAATTTGCGCTTGCAAGGTTTCGCGTGATTCGCCCTCCCCCACAATTAAACATTTAAACGGTTTGTCTGTCTTCGCTTTTAGGCTGGCTAAAGCTTGCAGCATAAATTCAAAGTTTTTTTCCTGGCTTAACCGCGCCACGGACACAAGTACGATTTGCTCTGGTTCAATCCCCCAGCGCTGTTTGAGTGTTGATATATTTTGCGTGTCGGCTTGCTGAAACGCTGAATATTCAATCCCGGTTGGATGCACATAAATTGGGCGTTTAACGCCGATTAATCGCAGGTATTCTTCCGCCGAAGCGGTAGGCACAATCACCGCATCGCAACGATTAGAAAAACGCCGCACCGCGCCATGAACAATCACATTACGGAACAGTGGACTGGGCAGCGGCACAAAATGCGCGTAATGCTCTAGTCGTGTGTGGTAAGTCAGCACCACCGGCACACCAAGTCGCCGCCCCCAGATAAGCCCGAGGCGGCCTAGCCAAAAGGGATGATGCACGTGTATAAGATCGGGCGAAAAGGCTTGAAAGGCTTTTTTGACGCGCGAGGAAAATAAACTCGCCAACCGGAACGGTTGACCGGCGCCAAGCTTGAGCCATGACGGCAATCGAACCACCTCAAATCCATCCGCCAAGGATTGGTCTTGTTGAGCCTGGTCCTTTGCCTGATAATCAGGCGCGACCACTAATACTGAATGGCCTTTTGCCACCAGCCCCCTCGCCAAACGTGCAATTGAAATGGGCACGCCGCCGACAAACGGCAGGTAATTATTAGTCATCATCGCAATGCGCAAAGGACGTTTTAGAAACGGGCTCAGGTCGAGATCGTAATTTGGGTAGTAGTCTTTTTCTTCAAACACCGCGCCATAAAGTTTGACAGCGATAATGATCAGCAGCGCCATAATCAATAGAAAATTAAGGTGCCCCACATAAAACAGCGAATGCACAAAAAACCACAGGCTTTCGAGATGTTTCATCACCGGGTGCTGGCCGATGTCGAGTTTGTGTTCATGTATGTTTATTTGATCGCCATCCACATCGACCGCGACATAATGGTAATAACTGATGTCATCATTTATCACCAAACCGCCTGCTCCACCGGTAGTGACATAACGCACGCCGTTTTTCTCGCGCTGATCAAATAGGTGCAGATTAGCTGAAAAAACCACGTCGACTTGATAACGTTCAAACAGGGCCATTAAACCCTCCCGAAAATCCTCAGAAGCGGCATCTTGTGCTAGATATTGGCTATCGAAGTCTACCGCTGGTTCTTCACCGACATCCCACAAGGGCTGGGCGATAAATACAAAACGATTTTGGGCTTGGGTTTGTTTTAGCCGTTTTTCCAGCCATTGCAATTGAAAACGGTAGGTTTCTTCACTGGTGCCATCTAAAAACGCAAAAAACTGATTGCCCTGACTAAGCGTGTAAAAAAATGGTCCAAAATGACGGTAAAAATGTACCGCCCCCAGTGCATCGGTTTCATTAGGTCCAACCGTGAGTAAATAAGGTTTTTCTAAATGTTGCAGTGTGCGATATAAAGCACGATATTTATCTTCACCACCGCCACTAACCGCATTGCCCGCCGAGATAACAAACGCCGCTTCATCGCGATTTAGCAAAGGGATCATATTACGCTCAAACAAACCGACTGAATTATTGATGTTACCTACTACAGCAAAGCGGTAAGCTTGATCCTTTAACGGTTGTTCAATCGCGCCCAGTTGATGTCCATGCACGGATTGAAAGTCGGTTTCGATGAAGAACAGGTAAAGCCGATAACCTAAAATGGCGACAATCATCGCAATCAATCCAAACACCACTCGCTTACGTACCGTTCGACGCATCTTACGCTCCTATTTTTTCGCTGGCTGGTTTAGGTCGCAACCAGTGAAAGGTGACCGCCAGTCCGATCAACATGCCAAAATAAATGGTTAAGGCTCGCCAGACCACCACCGCTAATACCAAATGCGTGGTTAGCAAATCAGCTGAAAAGAATCTGCCAAACACCCCTTCCGCAATACCCGACCCGCCCGGCGTGGGTGAAAAATACATAATAAAGGTGGTTACCACCATTTTGGCGAGGGCTATCCAGTAGGAAAAATCATAACCCAGTGCCCAGAAAATTAGCGCTGGAAACGAAAACAGGGCGATCAAAAACACCGCTGTACTTAATACCGATGCACTGACCCAAAACCATCCACCCGCAAAATAAAGTCGAAAACCGCGGCTGAAGCGACGCATCTCGCGAATCCAATGACGCTTAATGGTGACAAAACGTGAATAGGACAAAAAATTGATCCGACAAAGACCTGCCATAAGGGCGAGCAGTAGCCGTATTAGCCAATCCGTTTTAAACAACACGAGAAAAAAGCCTAAAGCATACCCGCCTATCGCCAGCCAAAACCCAGTTTGAATAATGCCGCGCGCACTACCACCTAATTCAGGCAACCAAGTCCATAGAATGGGGGCGGCACTAAAGATCATTAGAATCGCTAAAACGGTGCGAATCGTTGTCGCGCTCATTGCCACCCCGACCGGCACCGCATGGCGGCGTAAAAACCAAACTTGTGCCACCCCACCGCCAGTAGCAAGCGGTGTAATATTGGATACAAAAATATTTAAAAACACCAACTGTGCCATGTCTTGCAAACGTATCGGATAGCCTAAAGCTTTAAGCGTGAACCAAAGCCGCAGACCATCCGCGGCAAAATACACCAACAACAACCCAAAAGCTGATAATAAAAACACGGGGTTTAAAAGTGCATTATCCCATTGCCAGCGGGCACCTTCGACTTGAAGGTAAACAGACAAAATGCCAAGTGCGGTCAACCCAATAAATAAAACAGCCATCCACGCCCATTGAGTGGCACTGAATCGGATAGGCAAACGGGAAGATATTGGAGAAGTGTGATTAGGTGCGTTCAAAGCATTCCTTTACAAGAGGAAACAAATAGAAATGATTTTATCACGCAGACCCAAAGCTGTGACTCGTGATTCCGATTGCCGCTTTTAAAAATGGGCTCACCCTATAAACTCGTTGCCAAACATGAATGATTTTGTGTACAACAAGATTGACAGCAAGACATAAAATGATAATACTAGTAATCATTATCATTAACATTAACAACCAAGTCATTTTATGCCACTGTCCCCCATTTACTTAGACTCCTGCCTTCAAGATCAAACCTGCACGGTCATTTCATTGCATGGCGAGCTAGATGCTAAGTTGCAACTGGTGAACCTAGGTTTTCACCGCCATAGCCACATTAAGGTTATCTTATGTCGTGGAGACAGTCTTATTTTAAATATTGATGGCAGCCGTTTTGCGATTGACCGGGAACTGGCTAAAAAAATTGAAGTAGAACTCTTATCATGACCATTCCTGTAACTAGTCAAAGCCTCAAGTTTCACCACCAAGTCGCACTGATTGGCAACCCAAACTGTGGGAAGTCAACCTTATTTAACCGATTAACGGGATCTCAACAAACCACCGGTAACTGGCCTGGAGTAACGGTTGAACAAAAAACCGGACAAATGCACATTGCCGGCCAGCCTTACCGAGTAATTGACTTACCCGGCGTTTACAGTTTAGAAACGGCTTCACGATCCGGTTTAGATGAAAAGGTCGCGCGTGATTTTTTAACTTGTCAGCCGCCTGAGCTTGTTATTAACGTTGTTGATGCCACCAGTCTCGAACGTCAGTTATTTTTAACCGCTCAACTGCTGCACATGGGATTACCTGTGGTGTTGGTGCTTAATCGAATGGACCTATTGGCTGAGCACAATCTAACGATTGATCTCGACAAGTTAAGCGAAAAACTTGGCTGTCCAGTCATTCCTATTTCGGCTTATTACAACCAAGGGGTTGATGAGCTAAAAGAACAATTGCCCGCTCTATTAAATAAGCGCGCCAACTTACACTTAGATTTACCGGATACCTTGCATCAGTCGGTTCACACCTTGCGAGATTTGCAGCCCATGTCTAACGACTCATGTTGGGGCACCCTGCAAATGCTCATTAAACCCGAAACGGCGCCCTTAGAAATTCGTAGCTTTGCCCAAGCAGAAAAAATCAAGCTAGAAAATCATTATAAAGAAGACCTCGCGTTAATTGCGGCCGACTTATATTTCCAATTTGCCCACGATGCCGCGCATATTAGTGAAGAACACACTAATAAGTTCAGTCGAAACATGACCGACCAAATTGATAAGTGGGTTTTGCATCCGTTATGGGGGTTGCCGATTTTCTTTGCGGTCATGTATTTGGTTTTTGCCCTATCCATTACAATAGGCAATGCGTTTTTAGATGTGTTCGATTTGACGGCGCAGGCCATTTTTGTTGATGGCTTTGGTGCTTTGCTTCAGGGTCTATATGCACCTGACTGGGTCACCATGCTTCTCGCCGACGGTTTAGGAGGCGGTATTCAAGTAGTCGCCTCCTTTATTCCGATCATCGGTGCCTTGTTCTTATTGCTATCGATTCTGGAAGAATCGGGTTACATGCAACGAGCTGCGCTCAACATGGATAAATTTATGCGCCGAATTGGGCTGTCAGGGCAGGCTTTTATTCCGCTCGTGGTTGGGTTTGGCTGTAATATTCCGGCTGTAATGGCGACCCGAACCTTGCCAGATGCACGCGATCGAATCATGACGGTAATGATGACGCCGTTTATGTCGTGCAGTGCGCGGTTAACTGTCTATGTATTGTTTGCCAGCGCCTTTTTTGTTGATCACGCCGCTCTGATTGTTTTTTCACTTTATATGGTCGGAATATTGGCGGCGATTCTTACGGCTTATATTCTTAAAAACACCCTATTACCGGGCGAAGCACCGCCATTGTTACTCGAACTGCCGAACTATCACAAACCCGCTTTCATTAATGTTTTGCTCAATACCCGCAACCGTTTAAAAAGCTTTATTGTAAATGCCGGCAAGGTGATTGTAGTAGTGGTGTTGTTGATCAACTTTTTTAACAGCTTGGGAACCGACGGTTCGTTTGGCAACGAAAACCAAAACAACTCCGTTTTAAGTGTCGCCGCCAAGCAAGTCACCCCGCTATTTTCGCCTATGGGTCTAACCGAAGAAAATTGGCCCGCCACGGTAGGCTTAGTGACCGGCGTATTAGCCAAGGAAGTGGTCGTAGGCTCATTGGATGCGTTGTATCAAACCATGGAGCAAACACCCTCTCAACCTATGAGAGCTGAAGATTTTGACTTTTTTAGCGCTCTCGCAGAGGCTTTTGCCACGGTTCCTAATAATATTGGCGGCATTATCAGCAATCTTAGTGATCCATTAGGCTTAGCCTCACTTCAGTCAATCTCAAACCAAGAGGCCGCCGTAGAAACGTTGGATATTCAACCAAATACTTTAGAAAAAATGGCCGCCTATTTTGGCGGACCCATCGCGGCCTATGCTTATTTACTGTTGATTTTGTTGTACTTCCCCTGCGTTGCTACGCTAGGGGCCATCAAAAATGAACTGGGAACTCGCTGGGCCGTTTATAGTGCGTCCTGGAGTTTGTTTTTAGGTTACAGCGTAGCGGTCGGATTTTATCAAGCTATGCACTTTAACCTACAACCTCAAACCGCCACAATGTGGTTAACCGCGATTCTATTAAGTTATTTTGTGCTCTACAACTGGCTCAAACACCTGGGTAAAAAACCAGCGAGACGGCATTTAAAATGATTTTGCTAGAACTGAAACAGTACATCCGCAAACACGGACAAGTATCCTCAGACAGTCTAACGCGGCATTTTGATCTATCTAAAGACGCACTCGACGGCTTAATGGCGCCTCTTTTACAGCAAGGTTTTATTTACCGCCAAACGCTAACCAATAAAGTGTGCACGACGGGTTGCCAAACTAGTTGCCAAGTCAATTCCGACTACTTTTATTGGAGTCCTCACCCACTCAAACCTCTGGCCATTAACGTTAAAGTAAACCAATAAACTTAAAGCACCAGGCCTGGTGCTTTGTTTTTAACAATGTTAATTCATTAAACCGTCATGCCAAACCAAGCTGTTTGGGCTAAAATAGAAGGAATTACGCACACACTTTCACTCATCAAGGTTTGAAGAATGAACACGACCCCTGAACAACCCGAACAAACCGTTCAACCGGTTTACTTTAATCGCGAACGCAGCTTATTAGAATTTAATCGTCGCGTGTTGGCACAGGCCAAAAATCCAGAAATTCCATTACTCGAACGTTTGAAGTTTTTATGTATTTCTAGTAGCAACATGGATGAGTTTTTTGAAGTGCGTTTAGCCAGCCTAATGGAGTTATCCAAAGACCCGGGCGCACGTACTCAGCCTGACAATATGGCACCGAAGGAAGCCATAACCATGCTCACTGAAGTGGCGCATGAAGTCGTAAAAGATCAGTACAACACGCTCAACCATATTTTGATTCCAGCCTTGGAAAAAGAGAATATTCGATTTGTGCGTCGTAATCATTGGAACGATAAGCAAAAAGAATGGATTCGTAATTACTTTTTGGATTCACTCAAGCCGGTTTTAAGCCCGATGGGGCTTGACCCGTCACATCCTTTCCCAAAAATTCTAAACAAGAGTTTGAATTTTATTGTATCACTGGAAGGTAAAGATGCCTTTGGGCGTTCGAATGGTTTGGCGATTGTGCAGGTGCCACGCTCATTACCGCGCCTGATTAAATTGCCCCCCGAAGCCACGGACGGAGAAAACGATTTTGTGTTTTTATCTTCGGTTTTACACTCGAATGTAGCCAACTTATTCCCCGGCATGACGGTGACCGGCTGCTATCAGTTCCGTGTCACCCGTAACACTAACTTGTTTATAGACGAAGAAGAAGTCGACGACATTATGAGTGCACTGCAAGGCGAACTTTACGGCCGACAGTTTGGTGATGCGATTCGTTTAGAGGTAGCCGATAACTGCCCGCCCGCGATGGTGGAATATTTGATGAACCGCTTTAAGCTCGATGAAAGCGCCTTGTATCAAGTACGCGGCCCGGTCAACTTACACCGTCTGGATGCGGTGCCGAATATGGTAAATCGACCGGATTTGTTGTTCCAACCGTTTTCGGCGCGCCAATTAACACCGCCTAAAAACAGCAAAACCGCATTCCGTTTGTTTACCCGTAAAAAGGAAGCTGACAACCTATTTGAACAAATTCGTGACAAAGACATTTTGCTACATCACCCATACGATGCCTTTGCGCCGGTGATTGATTTCTTAAATCAAGCCGCCAAAGATCCGGACACCTTGGCAATTCGCATGACGTTATATCGCACGGGTGATAAGTCCGCGATTATTGATGCGCTGGTGCGTGCCGCCAAAAACGGCAAGGAAGTCACCGCCGTGGTGGAGTTGCGCGCACGTTTTGATGAAGATAACAATATTCAACAAGCGACCCGCTTACAGGATGCAGGCGTGCATGTGGTATATGGCGTGGTGGGCTATAAAACCCATGCCAAAATGATTTTGGTGGTACGACGTGAAGATCAAAAGTTGCGCCATTATGTGCATTTAGGCACCGGCAACTATCATCATATCACCAGCCGTTTTTATACCGATTTTGGTTTGTTTACTTGTCGTCCAGCGATTGGCCGCGACGTCACCAAAATATTCCAACAACTGACTAGCTTGGGCAATACGAATGACTTGGAAGTGGTATTGCAATCACCGTTTACTTTGCATAGTGGTATGTTGGAACGCATTGCACGCGAAGCCGAAAACGCGCGCCAAGGCAAGCCAGCTAGAATCATCGCCAAGATGAACGGTTTACAAGAAAAGCAGATTATCGATGCGCTGTATGCGGCCTCGCAAGCAGGCGTTCAAATCGACTTAATTGTGCGCGGCATTTGCAGCTTGGCTCCTGGGGTTCCCGGCCTATCGGACAATATTCGGGTGCGTTCGATCATTGGGCGTTTCTTAGAACATCACCGCGTATATTACTTTGAAAATACAGGTCAAGAACCGCAACTTTATTGCTCCAGTGCGGACTGGATGAGTCGGAACCTATTAGCGCGCGTTGAAACCTGTTTCCCTATTTTAGACGCGGATTGTTTTCAACAAGTCTTTACCGAAGGCTTGGCGATTTATCTGGAAGATACCACCTCGTCCTGGGAACTTCAGCCGGATGGCTCTTACAAACTGCATGAACTCGCGCCGGACGAAGTGGCGTTTAACGCACAACTTTCCTTGGTCGAAAAATACAGTGGCCAACTGGAATCTTGAAGCTTGGTTCAATCAAATTTGGTTTGATGACACAAACCGAGTAAACTACGCGCAAATTAGTTAGATGTGACCTTATGACGACTTCATCCGATAATGACCTTTATGCCGCGATAGACTTGGGATCAAACAGTTTCCACATGATTGTCGCGCGCGAAGTCCACGGCCAATTACAAGTGGTGGATAAACACAAAGAAATGGTTCGCTTACGCTCCGGCTTAGACGAACTCAATAACTTAAGTGAAAGCGCGGTTACCAATGCGCTAGAGTGTTTAGAACGCTTCGGCCAATTGATCAAAAATATCCCCAGCCAAAATGTCCGCGCCGTCGGCACCAATACCTTGCGCAACGCCAATAACAGCCGTGCGTTTTTAATCGCGGCCCGTAAAGCGCTCGGCCATCATATTGAAATTATTTCCGGTCAAGAAGAAGCTCGCCTGATCTTTTTAGGCGTGGTGCATGGCTTGCCTAGTAGTGATGAGCAACGCTTAATTATGGATATTGGTGGAGGCAGCACCGAATATATTATTGGACGCGGTTTCAGTAACAATCACCTAACCAGCACTGAAATGGGCTGCGTAAGTTTCAGCTCGCCGTATTTTGATGAAGATATCGTGACCTCTGAGCGCATGAATAAGGCGATTTCCAGTGCTCGGCAAATATTACGCCCGCATCGCCGCATTCTGACCAACTTAGGTTGGGATGTGGCTTATGGTGCCTCCGGCACAATTAAATCCATCGGCATTATATTGCAAGAAAACGGCTGGACAGATGGCCACATTACGCTCGATGGTCTACAAGCATTGCGCGGCGAAATGATTAAAGCCGGCAGTGTACAAGAGTTAAAACTAAATGGACTCAAAGACGATCGACGCCCAGTATTAGCGGCCGGCTTGGCGATCTTAATTGCTACCTTTGAAGAATTAAACATTCAACAAATGCAAGTAAGTTCCAACGCGTTACGTGAAGGTTTGGTGTTTGATACGTTAGGTCGTATGTTTGCCGAAGATTCGCGTGAAGCCAGTGTTCGCAGCATGCAAAACTGGATGAAAGTCGATGCTCAGCAAGCGCTTCATGTGGCCCAATCGGCCCGCAAGTTCTTTAATCAAGCACACAACATTTGGCATTTGCACGATAGCGAATACAATTATCCAAAGCTGTTAGATTGGGCTTGCCAATTGCACGAATGTGGCATGGCTTTGAGTTATAAACGCTATCGCCATCATTCGGCGTATTTAATTGAACAGTCGGACATGGCTGGTTTTACCAACCAAGAAAAACAAATGTTGGCGGCGATGTTGCTCAATCATCGCGGTAAATTTGTGGTGGAAGCTTTTGAAAACCTGCTGGAACCGCATAACCAAAAATTAATTTTCTTGACGGTATTACTGCGTTTAGCCGTGCGTATTCATCGTGGGCGGGATTTAGAAGTCCCAGAAATTTTATTGGTGATTCAAGAGGACAACGCGATACATCTTAAATTTGAGGACGATTGGCTTAAAACCCACCCACTATCTTTGCTGGATTTGGAGATCGAAGCCAAACGTCTTGAAGCGGCGGGTTTTAGTTTAAGTTTCGCTTAATAAATCAACCACCAGGCCTGGTGGTTAATAAACATCTAACTGAATACGCTGTTGTTTTTTTGCGTCCAGCCAAGCCTGCTGTGCCTGCTCTTCTGTCCAACCCAATTCTTTTTCCCAAACATATTTAATTGTTTGCTCTACCCCTTTTGCCAAGCCGGTCTTATCCCCACAAACATAAATATTCGCCCCCTGCTGCCAGAGCGACAACCAGGCCTGGTGGTTAGCTAATAACGCATCCTGCACATAATGTTTTTCGGCTTGATCGCGCGAAAACACCGTGTGCAAATCTAATTGCCCTGCTTGCTGCCATGCTTGCAAACTGGATTTGGCTAAAAACCGTGAGGCTTGGTGGGTTTCGCCAAAAAACAATTGATTTTGCTTAGCGCCCGCTTCAATCCGGGCTTGCATAAAACCAAGGAACGGGGCTAAACCTGTGCCGGCGGCAATCATAATAATCGGCTGCTCCGGCTCGGTGGGCAATTTAAAGTGTGCATTGGGTTTAATCTCGCCTTCAAGCGTTTCACCCACTTGCGATTGTTGCATCCAGTTTGAGGTCACACCCTGGCGTAGTCGATCATCTCTTTGGTATTGAACCGATTTATATAAAACATGAACTTGATTTGGGTAACACCTAGGATCGCTGGCAATCGAGTAATAACGCGGGGCGAGCGGACTTAATAAATTTAAGAAGTCGACACCCAATTCAGTCAGCTCAGGAAAAGCATTCAATAAATCCAATACATCTCGGCCTTGAGCGTAAATTTGCATCTCCGCACGCGACGACCAGGCCTGGTATTGATGCTGACGCACCAGTTTATTCAAAATAGCCGGATCAAGTAAGGTTAATTCAAGATAATGCGTGAGCGCATAGTCAACTGAGCAAGGCTCGTAACGACGGAGCTGAATGATTTGATTTGGATCGAGCTGGAGCTTATGAATGATTTGTTGAACTAGGTCAGATGAATTTTGACCTTTAATCGTGACCCAGTCGCCAGGCGCGTATTCAAGCGCTGAGTCGGCTGACAATTTAAGCAAATAAGCGTGCGGTTCGTGATCGTCAGGGGTTAAGTCGACTTGTTCTTCTACGCGCAATTGCATCGGATTACGCGCGTAAATACTCAATTAATACCATTAACCAAGGTGCACTTACCAAAATGGTGACCGCCGACATCAAACCAGCAATCAGGCCAATACCCATTTGCGGAATGAAGTTATTTTGCTTGATTTCGATGTCGCTGATTTGACGCTCAACGTGGGTTAAGACTTCCACTTGACGCTTTAATAAACCATTAAGGGTTTGAATTTGTTTGAACAGTAGCTTCTGTTCGTCTTCAAACTGGGTTTTGGTGCGGCGGGTAAACTGGTCGATATGACGGGTTTGCTGACCCATTTCACGCATTTGCTCAGAAAGCTGACCAATTGAGGCATCCATTTGTTGAACTAGGTTTTGGATCGCGGTTTTATCTTCGTTTAACCATTCGTAATCCGGGTTCAACATGTCCGATAGATCAAGATCTTGCAGGTAACTTTCGCCACTGGGTTTGTTACGGCCTTTATGTTTGCGAATCGCCTGTTCAAGCAAAACACTTTTCGAGCCTAGTGGTTCTACAGATCTTAAATCAATCGCCATGGTTGCTTTCCTTCTTGTGCGGACATCTGTCCTATTTCTGGTTAATACGGCTTGGGTTTTGTTTTATTTTTTATAGATACAATCTGTATCAAACTATCAAACCTTTAAGCAAACCCCATACCAAATCCTTAAACACGCATGCAACCTCGCATCGAATTTCAGCAATCAGGATAAAGTGATTAGGGCGAAGTTATTTTAGCAAAATTTTTGACATAGGGAGCATTTCCTTGCGTTATTTTATGCTTATTTTTATCCGATTTTTGCGCCAAGAATTCACTTAGTTCAAATTTACAAAATCCAACGAAAAACAGCTTGCACCCACCCCTTCGGCCCACTATGATTGTGGTTTATTTCATAACCATGAAGACCCATGCAAAAGACTAATTTTATTGAATTCATCCGCGAAACCGGCGTACTCAAACTGGGCGAATTCACGCTTAAATCTGGGCGTACCAGTCCGTACTTCTTTAATGCCGGCTTGTTTAATACTGGTGGTCAACTTGATCAACTTTCTCAGGCTTATGCGGCCACCATTGCCAACTCGGGCATTGAGTTTGATGTGTTATTTGGCCCAGCCTACAAAGGCATTCCGCTTGCAGCGACTACAAGCGTGGCTTTAGCGCGGGATCACAAACTAGACAAGCCGTATGCGTTTAACCGCAAAGAAGTCAAAGATCACGGCGAAGGCGGCCAAATTGTCGGTCACCCGCTTGAAGGGCGTATTTTGATTATTGATGATGTGATTACTGCCGGCACGGCGATTCGTGAGTCGATTGACCTGATTCACGACCACGGAGCACAACCCGCTGGCGTGGTGGTGGCATTAGATCGGATGGAACGCGGACAGGGTTCGTTATCGGCTATTCAAGAGGTGGAACAACAATATGGTTTGCCGGTAGTGAGCATTTTGAACTTAAATGATTTGATTGATTATTTAAGCACCCAAACTGATAACGCTGAAGCCTTAGAGGCCATGCGCTTATATCGTCAAACTTATGGCATAGAAGATGGCCGATAAACTCCGCGAGCTGCTTATTTGGCGTCACGCCAAATCAGACTGGTCGAATGAAGATATCAGCGACAAAGAACGGGCTTTATCTGAACGTGGTCGGCGTAATGCTAAAAAAATGGCCGATTGGTTGGCCGCACAAGATTTGTTGCCCGATGTGATTTTGTGTTCAACGGCCAAACGTGCGCAACAAACCTTAAATCGGCTTTGTAAAGACTGTGATGTTCAAGTATTCAACTTGGATTCACTTTATTTGGCAAATTTGTCTACTTTATTAGCTGAGCTGACGAAGATTGAAGGCAAGCGTATATTATTAATCGGCCACAACCCCGGTTTACAAAAGCTAATAGATTACCTGCGAGACCTGCCAGTTGAGCAATCTAGCCAAGTTAAGTTGCTACCGACCGCCGCTATCGCACAATTTATTATGCCGGCTGATTGGTCACAATTAGAACGTGGTGATGGCAAACTTGTCGGTATTACTCGTCCTAAAGATCTGCAAAACCAATCCAATTAATCCGATCACCAGGCCTGCATAATCAAAGCTAAACCGACTAAAACTGTCAATGTTTCAAATGCCCGCTTAACCAATTTATTGCCTTTTACAATGGCCAGGTGTGCGCCTAAATAACCACCCAACAACGATCCTAAAATCAGCGCAGGCAGCCAATCCCACTGAATTTCACTTAATAGGCCAAGCGTAATGGCTCCGCTACCATTCCAGAAAATACCCACCAGAATTAAAGTGTAAGTCACGGCGGTTTTGTAATCCAACCCAAACCAACGCACAAGCCATAAGGTTACAAACAAGCCGGTGCCAGAAGTTAATGAGCCATTTAAAGCCCCTATCGACATAATCACCAACCCGCCAATAACATAACCCAGAGTGGAGCGATTTTGTATCGCTTCAATTTGACCAAGTTGAGGTTTTAGCCAGGAATAGATGCCTAAACCCAGCGTCAAAATCCCCAAAGCTAATTGCGCTAACCGATCATCCACCTGCAAAATAAAACTCGCGCCCAGAGTCACGCCCGGCACACCAGTGATTAAAATGAACAAAGCAAAACGCCAATCCAAGGTCGACGTTCGCCAGTGGCGAGCCGTCGCCCCTAAACCTAAAAATACACTGGCGACTTTATGTGTGGCGAGCGCAACCCCAAACGGCAAGCCTAAAAACAATAAAGCGGGTAGCTGCAATAAGCCTGCCCCACCACCGGCTAGTGCTGACAGTAAGTTGGCCATTAATGAAATAATGAACAGTAGAATTTGATCAATCACATGAAAACTCTAGCAATAAAAAAAGCGAAGCTTAGGCTTCGCTTTTTGGATGATATCGCACGCAATGTAATATTTAACGCGCCGTAATCAGTGTGCCAACACCTTCATCGGTAAAGACTTCGAGCATCACCGCATGCGAGACTCGGCCATCGACAATATGCACGGCTTTCACACCACCTTGTACCGCATCCAATGCACATTGGATTTTCGGCAACATGCCACCATAAATAGTGCCATCGGCAATTAACTCATCCACCATTTTGGCATTTAAACCGGTCAACAATTCACCCTGTTTATTAAGCAGGCCTGGTGTATTAGTCAACAACATGAGTTTTTCGGCTTGCAAGGCCTCGGCCACTTTACCCGCCACCAAGTCGGCATTAATGTTGTAAGAATTACCTTCAGCATCCACCCCCACTGGGGCAATGACTGGGATAAAGTCGCCTTTAATTAACATGTCGATCACGCCTGTGTTAATGCGTTCGACTTCGCCAACATGACCGATATCAATAATTTCAGGCACATCCATGCCGGGGGTTTGCTTGGTCACTTTAAGCTTTTTGGCCATGATCATATTGCCATCTTTGCCCGTCAAGCCCACCGAATTGCCGCCGTGTTGGTGAATCAAGTTAACGATTTCTTTATTCACCAGACCGCCCAATACCATTTCCACGATATCCATGGTTTCGGTATCAGTAACACGCATACCTTGAATAAACTCCGACTCCTTACCTACACGCTTGAGCAGGTCGCCAATCTGAGGGCCTCCGCCATGCACCACTACCGGATTCATGCCAACCAGTTTCATTAGTACGATATCGCGCGCGAAACTCGCCATTAAATCGTCTTCGGTCATCGCGTTGCCGCCATATTTCACCACAATGGTTTTACCGGCAAAACGCTGGATGTAAGGCAAAGCTTCGGCCAGTACCGAGGCAATATGCTGGGCTTGGTCTTTGTTTAAATTCATTGTATTTTGCACTCTCATGGCTGTTGCGCCTGTCATTTCATAAAGGGAAATGGTATTTTACCCGCATCGTTAAAAAAATACAGGAATCTATCCATGCGTTTTATTGTTAGTTTATTTGTTTTACTGATGTTATCTGGCTGCGCCTTGACTCAAACTGGTTCGAATAGCTGGATAAAGTTTAATGATCAAACTCCGCCCCCTCAAGTATTGGCAGACGCGCTCGAAAAGCAGGGTTATATCACGAATGTTTTAAATGAACGTCAAATTGAAGTCTTATACGGCAATGGGCGCTACATTATGGAGCCGCGTGTTCAGCTGGGTGGTTTAAGTCGTGTAGTGGTGAGTCAGGTTTACCCAATCAAGTCTGAATACCGTAATAATCCGGAAATTTTTGTCACCCTATCGCATTTAAACAGCCGTTTAAACTGTGCTAAATATATTGTGCAACCGGGTAATAAGGCCGCGGAAGTGCAGTCGTCTATTACCTTTATTGATGACCGCTTAAGCATGCGCGAAGTCGAATTATTTATGGGTTGGATGCAAAAACGTATTCGCCAAGCCAGCTCACTGGTGCCGAACGATACCTTACGTATGTTTGAGTTTTAGGCTGAATTGAATTAGTCGGCCAGAAAGCACCAGGCCTGGTGCTTTCTGATTTAATTAGGTTGAGTTGATGTGTTAATCGCGGAAGTTTTCAAACTGTAATGGTCGTTCGAACTCCTCTTGCGCTTTCAGTAACGCAATCGCTTCTTGTAAGTCATCGCGTTTTTTGCCGGTTACACGCACACTTTCGCCTTGAATTTGTGCTTGTACTTTCAACTTGGCATCTTTCAAAATCTTAACCACTTTTTTTGCAATCGGTGTATCTAAACCCTGGTGCACAATGACGGTTTGTTTGGCGGTTTTAAGTTGAACATCCGGGTCTTTTAACTCGATGGCGCGCAAATCAATTCCGCGTTTGCTTAGCTTTGAGGTTAAGACGTTATACATTTGATCCAACTGAAACTCAGACTCTGTACTCATTTTAATTTCTAAGTCTTTTAATTCAAAACTCGAGTCGGTCCCTTTAAAATCAAAACGAGTGACCACTTCCTTATTAGCTTGGTCGATCGCGTTGGTCAATTCATGTTTATCGACTTCTGAAACCACATCAAATGAAGGCATACATCCACTCCTTAAAAGCGTTAAATAAGCTGAATTTTATCATAACCAGCTGTTTAACTGCACGCCTATGCCAATCGAGTTATTTAAGTGATTATAGTCAATTAGGCTTTCACCATAACCATAAAACCACTGCACATGGCCTTGCAAATTACGGTGAATTCGGTAACTGTAATTCAGCTCAAACGCGCCATAATTATCATCGGCATCAAAGTTATTTCGAAACATCATATTAACGTGATTATTACCCAGCTTGGTCGCAAAGTGGAGTTCACCCGCCCCCATATATTCCAAAATATTTGGATTATCGTCTTTGCTATCTTGCTCTGGCAAACGCCACCAGGGTTTCACCGTTATGACGTTATTACCACGCTCAAAAATAAAGCGAGCGTACGCTCGGTTCCATGAACGCGAAATTGGATCGCCACGCCCATTAGATTGATGCGACAAACCAAAATCAATTAGCCGGTTCCGCCAACCGAGAAACTCAATATTTTGATCATAGGTTACCCATAACTCGGGCTCATGATTGGTTTCGCGGAACGGCCTAGAAAGTCCGGTATTGTAAGCCTGCCAAAACGAGCGATTGGTATAAGCTACAAACCAACGACCACCCAGCATGTTATCCGCTATAGGTATTTTCAAACTGACTTGAAACTTGGTTTCAACCCGCTGCAAATCACCTTCAATGGTCTCAACGTAATTCGCTCCTTCATATGGCTGCTCATTGGGTTCAGCGAAGTTATACGCACCAATCAAAATATAGTTTGGACGATAGGGTAGCATAATATAAGGCTCAAACTTATTACGCCTTTCCGCTTGAATACGTTCTTCAAGCGCGGTGGGGCTTTTAGTAGTTTCGAAAACCTGATCGAGTTCGACTGGCTTAGGTTCGACTTCTAAACAACGCTCACGCAACGTTTTTAAAGTCATATCGTCCGGGGCATATTTTAAACCCTCTTGTAGACAGTCGGAATTCAACCCTTCTAACGCAGTCGAGTTCTTAACGACGGGCTGTGCCCATAAAACTAGACTATTTAAGCTTAACACCAGGCCAGCTAATAAACGCACTCGCTCCACTCGGCCAACATTAGGTGTTTTCATTTCTTGCCCTTTTAACGATTATTCGCCGGATTAAATTTAATGCGTTCCCGTATGACCAAAACCACCCATACCACGTTCACTTGACTCGCCAAATTCCTCCACCTTTGTAAAAACTGGTTGCAAGACAGGAACGATCACCATTTGTGCAATTCGTTCACCGACCTGCACAATATAAGGTGTATCACTGCGATTCCAGCAGGAGACTTTTAACTCCCCTTGATAATCTGAATCAATCAAACCCACCAAGTTGCCTAATACAATCCCATGTTTATGACCTAAACCCGAACGCGGTAATAACATCGCCGCCAAACCGACATCGTCTAAGTGAATCGCTAAGCCGGTGGGAATTAATTGAGTTTCTCCCGCTGCAATCGTAAGCGGCTCATCAATACATGCTCGCAAATCAAGCCCCGCTGAACCTTGAGTCGCATAATGCGGCATTTCAATTTCGTTACCCAAGCGCGGGTCTAGAATTTTGTATTCCACCTGTATGGTCATGCAGTTTCCTTTTAAGCTGGCGTTTTATATCGATTTATAAATTAAATTTGTGATGTATTTTACACGATTCATGACTTGCCGATTCAATCGGCATCGTTCACATTGCTTTAGTTGTTAAAATGCCTGATCTCATTAGAAAACCAAGTTTAAACTCTATGATCTACATCAACCATCACATTCAGATTGATGAGTCCGAAATCGAGCTTAAAGCGATTCGATCACAAGGCGCGGGCGGTCAGAATGTCAATAAAGTCTCTTCAGCGGTGCATCTACGTTTTGATATTCGCGCCTCCAGTTTGCCGGATGAAGCCAAGCAAAAACTCTTAAAGCAACGTGATCATCGGATTACCAAAGACGGGCTGATTGTGATTAAAGCCCAACAGTTTCGCACCCAGGAACAAAACCGCGAAGCCGCGATTAAACGTTTAATTGAATTGATTCAACAATCCTTACGCGTCGAAAAGCCCCGCCGCGCCACAAAACCGACCCGGGGCTCACGCGAACGCCGTTTAAAATCCAAAGCTCAAAAAGGTCGCACCAAAAGTCTTCGGGGTCGTGTAAAGGATCTCGACTAAATTCATTTATTTAGTCATATCGCCTCATTAAGTTTTTCTATTGGCTTTTGTAGCTAGCAAGGTCGTAATATTATGAAACGTTAATATTATAAAAATACGACCTACTTTATTCAGTAGGCTGATAGGAGCATATTTAATGTGGCAAGCATACTTAAACGCGATTAAAAACCTCTGGTTTCGTGACCCTACCGAATCCCCTCTTTACATTAACGATACGGCTGTGCGTATTCGCGCGGGTATTTTGTTAATTATTCCACTCTATATGGGCTTAACCCTCTATGATGCGATTTATGTTTCAAACTGGGTCGTGGATGGTAATACCTCCGTTGATACTTATGAGCTTGATTGGGATGGCCATATTATTTACCAAGTCGAAGCGATCCGCCGAACCTTTGACTGGACGGTGCAAACTTGGGTGTTATTTTATGCCTTGTTCGATATGTTGTCTGGCATGTCAAAGTGGACATCACGTTTATCACCAACCATCTTAATTGCCAGCTTATTAGCCGCTGACAAACCACCGGTGTGGAAGCCTTTGGTACCTAAACGTTTTGCTTGGGCTTTGGGCAGCAGCTTTATTGTGGTGTGTATCGTGTTTTTTAACCCTGATACTACTGCACGCATAATCAACTCAATCCTAAGCACTGAAATTCCAACACATATTAACTATATGCCTTTTTGGATACCGCTAGTATTGGTCTGGGTGTGCCTTGGTTTCATGTGGATGGAAGCGATTTTGGGCTTCTGTGTGGGTTGCAAAATCCACTCAATGTTAGTCTGGATGGGTATTCTTAAAGAAGAATGTGAAACTTGTAACAATATAGATTGGGATGAAATTGCGCGCCGTCATCAAGAGCGCCAACAACAAAAAAGCGACTAAAACCCGCAAAGGAATTTGTTATGTACTATGTAGTTGAAACCTCAAAATCGTTTGAACAAGCCAGCCAAGACCTAGAAGTGGCGGTAAAAGCCAATCAGTTTGGCGTGTTGCATATTCACGATTTAGGCCAAACGCTCCGCAGCAAGGGTTTTGATTTCTACAACCAATGCCGTGTGTTTGAAGTCTGTAGCCCAGCTCAAGCCTCAAAGGTTCTAGCCGTCGATATGAACTTGAATATGGCGCTACCTTGTCGAATTTCGGTCTTTACCGAGCAAGGCGTGACAAAAATCGGCATGATCCGACCTGAACCCATGCTGGCGATGTTGTCGGACAACGCAGACCTACATAAGATTGCCCAGGAAGTAGAGTCAGCAACCCAAAAAATGATTGATCAAGCCAAATAGTTACAAAGAACCATTGTTCATTCTGTTCGATTTATAGAGGTAGATCATTTTTAGCGAATAAACTTGTTCTATCTCGCCTAGGTCTATATGATTACGGATTATTTATAGCACACCAAACAATTCGTATGAATATCCTTATCGTTGATCCCTCAGTAAGTTATCGCACCCTAATTAACAAAACCCTCACGAATGCTGACACCCGAGTTATCGAAGCCGCCAAGGGGCAAGATGCGCTGAAGCTTTTAAAGAAGCAACCTCCGGCGGCCATTTGCATAGCTCACGAGCTTGGCGATATGGATAGTTTTAAATTTTTAAAAAAAATTAATCTCAATTCTTTTTTAAGTAATATTCCTAAATTTCTACTGACCTCTAACGCGAGCCAAGATTTTAAGCGCCTAGCTTATGATGCAGGCTTTACTGAAATTTTCATAAAATCCGATTTTCCATCTCTCAAGCGTGCGTTGCACAGCTTATTACTCTACACCACCTTAAATATTCCGGCTCGGGTGCTGTATGTCGAAGACGCGCAAAGTACCGCCGACTATACCAGTCATATTATGAAAAGCGCGGGCTGGCAAGTGTTGCATGTTAAAAGTGGCGAAGCCGCCGCTGAACTGCTAGACACTAGTAAAAAACCTTTTGACTTAGTCGTCACCGACCTAGTACTTGAAGGCCAAGTGAGTGGTATGGGATTAATCAACCTAATCCGTCATGGTAATGAAAAAATACGGGATATTCCGATTCTGGCCGTGTCAGGCTGGAATGATTTATTGCGCCAAGTTTATGTACTGAAACACGGTGCGGGTGATTTCATTGCCAAACCCTTTCACGAAACGGATTTTTTAGCACGCGCGATTAATTTAATCGTGACTAAACGCGCGTTGGATGAATCGGTCGCGGCGCAAACCGCCTTGTATGAAAAAGCCAATCTAGACATGGTTACTGGCTTAAATAACCGTCACTTTTTAGAAGAGTTTGGCGATAAATTAATTCAAGCAGCGATTGAAAAAAATGAAGGCGTGGCACTGATGTTGATCGATATCGACCACTTTAAAGAAATTAACGATACTCATGGTCACCAGGTCGGCGATAATATTTTACGTCAGGTCGCTTCAGTCACCAAAAGCCTCAGTCATAGCCAAGATATTGTGGCGCGCTTTGGGGGAGATGAGTTGATTGTGATTATGAAAAACACGCATCATCAACAGGCTCTAGACCGAGCTGAAGCGTTACGCGAGCAGATCTCACAATTACAGCCTGGCTCAATTAACGTCACTTGCACATTCGGCTTAGCTTGCCACGATAAAAAGTTAGCGCCGCAACTAGCCGCTTTACTTAAAGACTTAAACCAGCTTGATGAAGGTCACGTGGTAATTGATTTTGATAAGCTATTTAAAGCGGCCGATCATTCGCTCTACCAAGCTAAACAAGCGGGCCGAAACAAAGTTTGTATGAATAACCTGCTCGATCAAGCCGAGTAAATGCACTAATTTAGCGCGTATTTTCCGCTTGATTCTGTTGGATAAAGCTCAGCAAAAGTTTCGCTTGTTGGATTTTAGATGACGGCGAAAGCGGCCATTCTTGATCTTGGGTGATCAACGTTAAAGCATTGTCATCGGTATCAAATCCGCGCCCGTCGCCCACTTGATTGGCGCAAATCATATCCAAACTTTTACGCTGCAACTTGGCTTTGGCATGTTCCATCAACTGCTGAGTTTCAGCCGCGAAACCCACCACATAAGGTTTATCCTTTTGCACCGTGACCCAGGCGATAATATCTGGGTTTTTAACCAGCTTGAGCTCTAACTCGTCTTGATTGGAGTCTTTTTTGATTTTGTGAGTGGCAGGATTGGCCACTCTAAAATCGGCTACCGCCGCCGCGCCAATCATGATATCGGCTTGTGCATAATTTTGTTTTACGGCTTCAAACATCTGCATGGCTGAACGTACGTCGATTCGCGTCACGCTTGGTGGCGTGGCCAGATTAACCGGTCCACTGATCAAAATTACTTTTGCACCCCATTCAGCCGCCGCCGCGGCGATCGCAAACCCCATTTTGCCAGAGCTGCGATTACCAATAAAACGTACCGGGTCTAGATCTTCATAGGTTGGCCCAGCGGTAATTAGTAGCGTTTTATCCGACCACCAGGCCTGGTACTTATTCTTCACCAGGCCTGGTGCTTTGTCTGTATGAGCTGTCGTAACGGTTAGCTTGTCGATTTGCTGAACAATGTATTCAAAAATAGTGGCTGGCTCAGCTAAACGCCCCGCCCCCACTTCTCCACATGCCTGTTCACCCGACGCCGGCTCTATCATTTGCCAACCGCGTGCTTGTAAAGCCGTGACATTGTCCTGGGTGGCGGCATTCGTCCACATCAAACGATTCATCGCTGGTGCAAACAAAATCGGGCGGTCAGTGGCTAAACACAAAGTAGTTAACAAATCATTCGCCATGCCGGCGCGCAAACGTGCCAACACATCCGCTGAGGCGGGCGCAATAACGATCACATCCGCCCAGCGTGCTAGTTCAATATGCCCCATGCCGGCTTCTTGCTCGAGATCAAACAAGCTGTCGCGCACTTTATGACCGCACAAGGCTTGAAAGGATAAGGGTTGAATAAACTGCTTTGCGCCTTCCGTCATCACCACCTGCACTTGGTAGCCGGCTTTGACACATAAGCGCACCAATTCCAAGGCTTTATAGGCGGCGATTCCGCCTGACACACCGACCAACACTTTCATATTCATTACCTAATCATTTTGCGGTGTAAATAGACTGTCCAGCTCGGGCGGAATTTCTGGCCGACCGCGTGCATTCAAACCCGTTCCGATGACTCTGGCTTGCATAACTAATTTATCATCATTTGAACGGTAGATATGTTGAATAAAGGCAAACTTGAGGCGCGATTCGCGAATACATTCGACCGTAATGTAAAAGTCGTCCTGTGGGCGTAACGAGGCTTTGTAATCTAACTCGGTTCTAGTAACGACGAGATTAATGCCTTGTGCGCTTAAATTGGCAAAATTGACGTTATTGGCGAGTAGGAATTCATGGCGGGCGTGTTCAAGATAATTTTGATACACACTGTTATTCACCACTCCTTGAATATCACATTCATAGTCGCGCACGCGCATAGTTAGAATAAACATTAGCGGTTTCCTTGCAATAATTGCTGGCTTAACCAGTTTCCGATATATTCAACCTCTTCTAAACAGAGTTGGTGCTGCATATCGTAAACTTGCCAATCTATTTGGTAACCTTTTGTGCTTAAGTCGTCTTGCGCTTTAGCGCCCAACTCAAACGGCACAACGGGATCTTGACGACCATGAATCATCAGAATCGGTACTTCGCGATGCAAATGAAACTGCTCTACCAACGGGCACCAAGTGGATAACGCCATAATACCGCCCAAACTATGGTCGTAACTCAAGCCCGCATGCAAGGCAACCAACCCGCCTTGTGAAAATCCGGCGAGGATAATGTTTTTGGGATCGATTCCAGCGGTTTCTTGTTCATTTATTAATTTATAGACTTGGTGACAAGCAACTCGAATTCCGGCTGAATCCACATCGTTTTGCATATCTAACGAACGAATATCAAACCACGAACGCATTTGCATACCGCCGTTAATCGTCACGGGTTGGATCGGTGCGTGTGGAAAAATAAACCGAATCGCATGATCATCGGGCAAGCCTAAACTGGGGACAATTTCTTCAAAGTCATGTCCATCCGCACCTAAACCGTGCAGCCAAATGACGGCGGATTTAGCTGGTAAAGAAGGTTCGACAATAACCGGTAATAGTTCAGACATATCAATGCGTTCCTAGATTCTGGTAAAATGGCGATCATTTTAACGCGATGGCATCAAATATGAAACGCAAGCCGCTCATGTCTTTAGAATTAAAACCTTTTTTGTTTGCCGTCAGCTTATTGGTGATGGCGTTTGTGTTGAGCGGTTGTGGCAAAAAAGGCCCGCTCAACTTACCGCAGGCTAGCCAAATAGACACAAGCTTTAACGCACCAAATCACTCAACTCGTCAGCCTTCTTGAACCCGTTTCTGCATGCTGAATAAGGATTATCCATGAACGACGTTTTTCACTACCAACAAAATCAGTTAATGGCCGAACAGGTCTCTTTAAGCGATTTGGCAAAACAATATGGTACACCGCTGTATGTGTACTCTCGCACCGAGCTGGAACAACGCTGGCAGGCGTTTGATCAGGCCTTTGGCACTCAGCCACACTTGGTATGTTATGCAGTCAAAACCAACTCCAACGTAGCCGTCTTGCAAGTCTTAGCTCACTTGGGTTCAGGCTTTGATATTGTTTCACAAGGTGAACTCGAACGTGTATTACGTGCTGGTGGACAAGCTGATAAAGTCGTGTTTTCGGGTGTCGCTAAAAAAGAATCTGAAATTGAGCGTGCGTTGGAAGTCGGTATTCGTTGTTTTAATGTCGAATCGCATGCCGAGCTGGATCGCATCCAAACCGTTGCCAAACGTGTGAATAAAATCGCGCCCATCTCAATTCGAGTCAACCCAGATGTGGACGCCAAAACCCATCCTTACATTTCAACTGGTTTGAAAGAAAACAAATTTGGCGTCGATATCCAAACCGCACCGGAACTTTATCAAACTGCGGCCGCTTGCTCTCATATCAAAGTGATCGGCATTGACTGCCATATTGGTTCGCAACTAACCGAAGTGCGGCCGTTTGTGGATGCGCTTAAAAAGGTTTTGCAACTTAAACAACGTTTGGCCGATCAAGGGATTGAGATTCATCACTTAGATTTAGGCGGTGGGCTGGGGATTCGTTATACCGAAGAAAACCCGCCTGAGATTGCCGACTACATCCAGGCGTTATTAAGCGAGCTGAATGATCCGACTATTGAAGTGATTATCGAACCGGGTCGTGCGATTGCGGGCAATGCTGGGGTATTAGTAACCGAAGTCGAATACTTAAAACCATCAGATCATAAGCATTTTGCCATTATTGATGCCGCCATGAACGACTTAATTCGTCCAGCCTTGTATCAAGCTTATCAACAAATTATCCCACTCAACCCACGCACTGATGGTGTTGAGGCTCGCTGGGATTTAGTTGGCCCGGTCTGTGAAACCGGTGACTTTTTGGGGAAAGATCGCACACTTAATTTAAAAGCTGGCGACTTACTGGCGGTATTATCAGCGGGTGCTTATGGCTTCACCATGAGTTCAAACTATAATACACGTCCGCGGGCCGCCGAAGTGATGGTGCAGAAGCACCAGGCCTGGTTAGTACGCCCACGTGAGACCTATCAAGACTTAATGGGCTCTGAAAAGCTACTCGACTAATTTAGTCTAACTCTGTTTTTTTTAAGCTCACCAACCACAACTCGACTTGCGTTTGCAACGCCGCGCTGGCAAGTTGATTGTCGGCTTGGCGCAAACGTCGAACCTTCGGGCTCGCCACGTCTTGCTTATCCAATAACAAACCTACCGTCTGCCCCTCAAACAACCAAGCCCACAATTGTAACTTCGGCTGTGAATAATCTAACCACCAGGCCTGGTGCTGTTGACGGCTCAAGGCCTGCCATTCAGCGAGCTGCGTTAATAATTGGGGTTGGTTTGACAGCTCCACCTTAGTGGCTTGAGACGGCTGATCTAATGCTTGATTCAACCAGGCCTGGTATAGAGTTTCGACTTCGACCAAATATCGACATTCACCAATTTTATGGGTGACATCGGCTTCTCCGATAAATTCAGCCAAGCGATACACATCCTCCAACAAGGCGACCATTGACTGACATTGCATTGGTCGACAAGGCATGCGAGCCAAACTCTGATGCAAACGTTGTCCAATGAGTTCCGGAAAGCGTGCCGCCAAGGATAATGCCATCGAGTTAATACGCGGTAAGCTTTGTAATGAATTCAAGCGTCGTTCGTCCAATAAACAGACCTGCACTTGCTCTAATAACTCACTATTGACCTGGCGTAAACGTAGACTACGCAGAAACTTGAGGGTTTCGCTCTTGCCTGGCCAACCCAGCTTTTCAACCATATCCGTGCGTTTAGACTGAAAAAGAGCCACTCGCTCAGCTTCCGTCAAAGGCGCTCGCACTAACTCCCATGCCAGTAGAGGCGCATGGTCCAATAACTCCAACATTTGTGGATAACGACCGGCATAATGCAACAAGCTAAGCTGATGGCTAGGAAATAGCTGACAACTTTCCACCACCCATTTCGGAATCTGCTGTAACCAAAAGCGTAACTCGCTATGAATCGACCAACTCAACACATCTAACGCGGGCGCATAATGCGGAATCGGTTCGGCCGATAACATCATTTGATCCCAACTCGGCAGGCGCAACACGCCTTTTTCCGGCCAAATCTGACGCAAATCTAACCAAAGCACTTGCTCTTCCAAATCCCAATAAAGTTTGCGCGAAAGTAAACGACTGTATTGACTGGGTTTCAATTTAGCTAACCTATGTATTCAAGAGGTGCAACAGTATAACAATTTATACAAACGCAAACGATACCAAGCCTAACCTGATGTAAATCAAGTTTTATGTTTATAAACCAACGACATACAGATTAATCATAAACTATTAGCATAAAATAATTTCCTACTAAATATCCGTTCGTAAATAACCGCGTGGCTGCTGGAGAAACTTATGAGACAAAACCTACCCGTAACCCAAAAACTAAAGCCAATTCCACAAAACTATCGTTTAGTCTCACGAACAGATACCGATGGCACGATTGTCGAAGCCAATGATGAGTTTATTGAAATTAGTGGTTATACCGAATCTGAGTTAATTGGTCAGCCACATAACTTATTGCGCCACCCAGATGTACCGCCTGCCGTTTTTAAAGATATGTGGCAAACTCTGCAGTCCGGCGAAGGTTGGACACAAATTGTTAAAAACCGCACTAAAAATGGCGATCATTATTGGGTCAAAGCAAATGTGGCACCCGTTAAAAAACAAGATCAAATTACCGGTTATATTTCCGTCCGCATGCCAGCTACCGAAGCCGAAATAGAACTGGCCACCACGGCCTATCCCTTAATTAACAACGGACAACTGCTTATTAAAAAGGGACAGGTTTTTACGCCTTTACGTGCCAAGCTGGATAACCTGAACCCATTTAAGAATTGGTCGTTGTTGGCTAAGCTGAGTTTAGGCAATGTGATGTTATTGGGTTTGGCCGTATGGGTGATAGCTTGGATGCGAACTAGTGGCTTAAACCAACTCAACCAAACGGATGCACCAGGCCTGGTGGCTGGCCAACTGCTTACCCAATTTGGCTGGCTCAGCATTCTATTACTGGTCGTTTTATCCACTTACTTTGCGATCATGAATTATGTATTGGTATCTCGGCCCTTACGTTCTTTACAAAAAATTATGCAATGCTCTCAGCGCACAGGCGATTTAAGCGTACGTGCCGTGGTTAAAAATCAAGATGAAATTGGTCAATTAGCCCGCACTTACAATCAACAAATGCAAAATATGCAGGTTGCAATTGGTGAAGCCGGACGCATGTTATCGGCGATTGCGCACGGTAGACTCAGCGCCACCACCAGTATTCCTATGCAAGGCGACTTTGACCTACTCAAGGCCAGTACTAACCTTGCAACTCAGGCGATGCGTCAGACGACAGAAGAAATAACAAAAGTATTACATGAGATTCGTAATGGTAACTTTAGTTACGAATCCAATACCGAGTTAGAAGGTGATTATCAACAAGCCGTTGAATATGGTCAAACCGCTATGGTGACTCTGAAAGGCGTGTTTTTTGAAGTCAATGAGTTAATGGACCAGGTATCTGAAGGCTATTTTGAAAAACGTATTCATGCCGAAGCACAAGGCGAATTAAAGCACCTTAAAGACACTATAAACCAAACGTTGGATCAACTTGAAAAAGCCATCGCTGAAACCACGCAAGTCATGGTCGCTCAAGGCTCTGGTGATTTGACCAAACGCATACATCTTCCGCTTCACGGCACTTTGAGCATTTTAAAAGATGGGGTCAACAATGCGACTTCAAATGTATCCAGCCTGATGTCTCAGTCTAACTTTTCAGTACTACGTTTATCAGAAGGCACCAACCGCATTTCGGTTGGCATTCAAGACCTCGCTCAACGCACCCAGCAACAAGCCGCCTCACTCGAAGAAACCGCCGCTAGTATGGAACAAATCACCTCGACAATCCGCCAAACGGCCGATAATGCTCGACAGGCTCAGGGCTTATCTGATCAATCACGCCGTGAGGCTTCTAACGCCAATCAGGTAGTCAAACAGACCATTGACGCAATTCATGAAATCAATGACTCAAGTAGTAAAATTGGCGAAATCACTAACCTTATTGATAGCATTGCTTTTCAAACCAATTTACTGGCTTTGAATGCGGCTGTAGAGGCGGCCAGAGCAGGTGATCATGGTCGCGGTTTTGCAGTCGTCGCTTCGGAAGTTCGCAGCTTAGCCCAAAAATCGGCCGAAGCGGCTAAACAAATCAAAACCTTAATTGACGACACCTTAATCAAAGTTCAGCAAGGCACTGAACTCGCCAATCAATCTGGCCAAGCAATTGATGTCATCAACCACTCAATAGAACAAGTCAGCCAAATTATTGATGAAATAAACCAGGCTACTACCGAACAATCCCAAGGGGTTGAACAGGTGAATAATGCGATATCTTCAATTGACACGGCTACTCAGCAAAATGCCACACTGGTTGAGGAAACCGCACAACAAACACAGCAAATGACTCGTTATGCGAACGAAGTTATTGAACTATCAAAAATGTTCAAGATTGATTTAAAGGAGATTAATTTTGAAACCGCCATGCAAACGGGTCAATTTGCTTTTGCACAAGCTCGCCGTGCGCATCAACAATGGAAAGGGTTGATTACCGCTTATATTGCAGGCATGGACGTTGGCTTAAACTTAGAGGCCGCGACCAATCACACGAAATGTGGCTTAGGAAAATGGTTCTATAGCGCAGAAGGACAAAAGTACGCTCATCTGACAGAAATGAAGCAGGTAGAAACATGGCATGAAGAGCTACATAAAACCATTAAGCGCATTCTCACTGCACACGACAACCAAGACTTAGCGCTCATAGAAGGCGAGTTTATAAAACTGGATGAATGCAGTGAACAAGTCATTAAATACCTAACCGAGGCTGAATTAGCGGTCAAGAATTTAGAATCAGCTCATGCCAAATCTTTGGGTCATACAACTAAATAATATCAAGTTGATTGAGTTAGTTTTTGCACCACCAAGCCGGCCAGCATTAAACCAAAAATGCCTGGCATATAGCTTGCAGTACCATTGACAACTCGGCCTCTTGCACCCTCTATGGCTTCGAATGGGCCAGGTTCTTTGGGAAGTTCTGTTGAAAAAATGACTGGAACTCCCTTTTTAATACCCTGTTTTCTTAAACGCTGACGCATTACACGCGCCAAACCGCAGCCATGAGTTTGACTAATATCGGTAATTGAAATTTTAGAAGGATCAATGCGGCGTCCTGCCCCCATACTAGAAACAACGGGTACTTGTTGAATATAGGCTTGTTCAACCAGCGCGACTTTACAATTTAAGCTATCAATGGCATCTACAACAAAATCAAAACCTGAACTGACTAGGTCTGGCATGGCTTCAGGTGTTAAAAATTCAGCTATTTTATGAATCTTACAACTCGGGTTTATATCCGCCAAGCGCTCTGCCATCACATCAACTTTCAAACGTCCCACAGTTGAATCAAGCGCTACAATCTGGCGATTTTTATTTGAGGCCGACACCTTGTCATGATCAACTAGAGTAAGATTTCCTACACCGGCACGCACTAATGCCTCAGCCACAAAACCACCAACACCGCCAACACCAGCTACTAGGATATGACTGCTATTTAATCTAAGCATGCCATCATCAGTAAAAACTAATCGACTGCGCTCATAAAGTGGGTCGGATAACAAATCATAACCGTTCATATAAATTAAAACTCTCGATTGCATTCTGTGTTGTTATGGTGGATACATCAACCAAATCCATATTTTTTAAATGGCTGATCCTGGATGCGATTAAAGACAACATCCCGAGATCACCGGTTTGGCCATCTGGGTATGAAATATTAGGTGCATCCGTTTCTAAAACCAAATGTGAAATTGGTAAATTCCTGACAAGGTTGTGGTACCTCGGGGCATTATCTCTTAAGATCAAGCCATTCACACCAATTTTGATATCTAATTTAGCAAAACGTTTTGCCTGTTCTAAACTTCCAGGAAAGCTATGAATCGCACCCGATACTGGATAATGCTTAAGCAAAGCAAACATTTCATCATAAGCTTTTACTAAATGCAGCGAAACTGACAAATTATATTGGCTTGCAAATCTAAGTTGGGCTTCTAAAACCTCTAATTGCTTTTGTTTATTAGCTTTATGAGAGCTTGAAAAATCTAAACCAATTTCACCCATAATGTGAATATTATTAGACTTCATAAACTCAAATAATAGATTTAAATCTATATTAGATACCTGATCAACAAACCATGGATGAAACCCACAGGCCATAAAAACACTATTGGGGTTATTTACAGAAACAGAAAGATTTGAATGACAAGATTCTAGGTCAGTGGATACATTTATAACTGGGTATTTATAAACTTCAGAAGAGGTTTGAAGTAGATTCAGATGTGCGTGGGTATCAATTAACATGTTAAGACATAAATAAAAAGACCGACTTACGTCGGTCTTTAAAATTTAAGCTTCTTCTGATACTTCAGTAGGTGCTTGAACTTTTGCCACTGGACGATCGACCAGCTCAACAATTGCCATAGGCGCATTGTCTCCAGGGCGGTATCCGCATTTAAGAATACGAATATATCCACCTGGACGAGTCTGATAACGAACACCTAGGTCAGTGAATAGCTTACCAACAGCCGCTTTATCACGAAGACGCGAAAAAGCTAAACGACGGTTATGTACACTATCTTCCTTAGCTAAGGTGATCAATGGCTCTGCGATTGAACGCAATTCTTTAGCTTTAGCAACCGTAGTTTTAATCACTTCATGCTCAATTAATGAAGCTGACATGTTTTTAAACATGGCTTTACGGTGCGAGCTATTGCGATTTAGTTTACGACCACTCTTACGATGACGCATAATAGCTTCCTTTTACTTACGCTGACTCTTTGCTCACCAAGCTAGATGGCGGCCAGTTTTCTAATTTAGTACCTAAACTTAATCCTCTTTGCGCTAAGACGTCTTTAATCTCTTGCAAAGATTTCTTACCTAGATTTGGTGTTTTTAACAAGTGACCTTCACTACGTTGTACCAAATCACCGATATAATAGATCTGTTCAGCTTTTAAGCAGTTCGCTGAACGAACTGTTAACTCGAGATCATCAACCGGTTGTAAGAAAATAGGATCAAACTCATTTTCTTCTTCTTGAGGTGCTGAAATCTCTTGATGCTTCAAGTCAACAAAAGCATTTAGCTGGTAATGCAATACTGTTGCTGCTTGCTTAATTGCATCTTCAGGATCAAGTGTGCCATTAGTAACAACATCAAGAATCAATTTATCAAGATCTGTTCGCTGTTCAACGCGAGCATTTTCAACTTCATAACTTACTGTATGAACCGGACTAAAACTCGCATCTAACCGCAAGGAGCCAACCTGAGAAGAATTAGAGGCATCAATCTGGGCCGCAGCACGGTATCCAATGCCCTTTTCAACATTCAAGGTCATAGATAGTTCTGCACCCTCACTGATATGAGCAATAATGTGATCTGGATTACAGATTTCAACATCATGGTCAACAGAGATATCTTTCGCTCTTACAACAGCTGGACCGAATTTTTTCAGAACCAACTGTGCGCTATTTTTAGCGTTTAACTTGATTGATACTTCTTTAAGGTTAAGTAGGATTTCTAAAACGTCCTCTCTTACACCTTCAATAGTTGAGTACTCATGCAATACTCCATCTATCTGAGCTTCTACAATCGCAGCACCAGGCATAGATGATAAAAGAATACGTCTTAGAGCATTACCAAGTGTATGACCAAAACCACGTTCAAGCGGTTCTAAAGTCACACGACTATGGGTAGGACTCAATCTCTTGATGTCAACAAGACGTGGGGTCAACAACTGTTCTAACATCTCTTGCATCAGGTGTTATCTCCGTTTATAGACTACTTAGAGTAAAGCTCAACAATCAAGTTTTCTGAGATTTCTGCCGGAAGATCCGTGCGATCTGGAACAGATTTAAATGTTCCTTGGAAAGCTTTTGGATCAACCTCAACCCATGAAATCGAACCCATTTTTGAGGCCAACTCTAATGCTGATGCGATACGAGTTTGATTACGTGCTTTTTCACGAATACTAACTACATCACCAGGTGAAACTTCATACGAAGGAATATTAACCGTTCCGCCATTAACTTGTATCGACTTATGCGATACCAACTGGCGTGCTTCTGCACGAGTACTTGCAAAGCCCATACGATAGACAACATTGTCTAAACGACTTTCTAGGATCTGCAATAAGTTTACACCTGTTGAACCTTTACGACGATCCGCTTCTTTGTAATAAAGACGGAATTTCTTTTCAAGAACGCCATAAATACGTCTAACTTTCTGTTTTTCACGTAACTGAGTACCATACTCAGTTACACGCGTACGACGTGCACCGTGCTGACCAGGGACCTGATCAATCTTACACTTTGATTCAATGCTTCTTGCACCACTTTTTAAAAATAAGTCAGTGCCTTCACGACGCGCGAGCTTACATTTTGGACCAATATATCTTGCCATGAACTTATATCCTTAAACACGACGTTTTTTAGATGGACGGCATCCATTGTGAGGAATCGGAGTTACATCAGAAATCGATGTAATCTTGAAGCCTGCACTGTGCAAACCACGAACAGCTGAGTCACGACCTGGGCCAGGTCCTTTCACCATAACGTCCATATTCTTTACACCGTACTCATGAGCCATCTGGCCAGCACGCTCTGCAGCAACCTGAGCCGCAAAAGGTGTACTTTTACGAGACCCACGGAAACCACTGCCACCAGCTGTTGCCCAGCACAATGCATTACCTTGACGATCTGTAATCGTCACAATTGTATTATTGAAAGAAGCATGCACGTGCGCAACGGCATCGTTTATAACTTGCTTGACTTTCTTTTTAACACGCGTATTTGCTTTTGCCATAATTATTCTCGCAGGTTATGCGGTTATCTCTTAATAGGTTTCTTTGGACCTTTACGTGTACGCGCATTTGTTTTAGTGCGCTGACCACGTAAGGGCAAGCTACGACGATGACGAATGCCACGGTAACAACCCATATCCATTAGACGTTTGATGTTCATAGAAACATCACGTCTCAAGTCACCTTCAATTTTATATTTCGCTACTTCTACACGTAGCTTTTCTAACTGATCTTCAGTCAACTCACGAACTTTTGTTGTAGGATCAAGGTCTGCAGAAACACATAGGTTCTGAGCCGTAGTTTGTCCTACGCCATAGATCGATCTTAAGCCGATAACAATATGCTTGTTAAGCGGTAAATTTACGCCGGCAATACGAGCCATTTTGACGCTCCCCTAAAATCCGTCTAGAAAAACGAGTGATTATACTCGCCTTCTTGTTGAAATACTAGGTAAATAGTTGACTTTCTACTTACCTTTCAAATTTGCTTTTTTCATCATGCTTTCATACTGGCCTGACATCAACTGTGCTTGTATTTGTGTCATAAAATCCATAACAACAATTACAATAATCAACAACGAAGTCCCACCGAAGTAGAAAGGTACATTCCAGTATAAAATCAAGAACTCAGGCAACAAACATACCGCCGTGATATAGGCCGCACCAGCTAAGGTTAGCCGCCCCATAATGGTATCAATATACCGAGCCGTTTGGGGACCTGGACGAATACCTGGCAAAAAAGCACCTGATTTTCTCAAATTATCCGCTGTTTCTTTAGGATTGAAAACAATCGCAGTATAGAAAAAACAGAAGAAAATGATTGCCAATGCATAGAAAAACACATACAAAGGCTGTCCTGGAGCAAGCGTTGTAGCCAAATCTTTAAGCCAACCAAGATTTTCCGAAGAACCAAACCAACCACCTAAACTAGCTGGAAATAGAATGATACTAGAAGCAAAAATTGGAGGTATAACACCAGCCATATTCAGCTTTAGTGGTAAATGTCCTTCTTGGCCACCATATAACTTACGCCCACGCATACGTTGAGCATAGTGAACGGGTATTCTTCTCTGGCCTCTTTCAACAAATACAACAAATGCCGTTACAGCTGCAACCAATAAAAGCAGAACAACCACAGTCAAAGCATGCAAAGCACCGGTGTGAACCTGCTCTAGAGTTCCACCTAATGCTGAGGGTAAACCTGCTACGATACCAGCAAAGATAATCAACGAAATGCCGTTACCTATACCACGCTCGGTAATTTGTTCACCAAGCCACATCAGGAATATTGTTCCACTTACTAGTGTTACGACAGCCGTGAGCATAAACATTGGGCCTGGGTTTACAACAACAGGCATACCGTTAATGTTTTGAGCTTGCAATGCTATAGAAACACCAATTGCTTGGAAGGTCGCCAAAACCACCGTACCCATTCGAGTATACTGTGTGATTTTACGACGACCCTGCTCCCCTTCTTTCTTCAGCTGTTCTAGTGTTGGAGAAACAACCGTTAAGAGCTGCATAATAATTGCCGCTGAGATATAAGGCATTATACCTAACGCGAAAATTGACAAACGCTCTAATGCACCACCAGAAAACATGTTAAACATGTCTAAGATAGTACCCTTTTGTTGCTCAAACATTGCAGCCAGTGCAACTGGATCAATTGAAGGAACAGGTACATGTGTACCGAAACGGAACACAATTAACGCACCTAGAACAAACAATAAACGTGACTTTAAGTCACCCCAGCCTTTAGAAGCACCACCTGCTTGACTTAAAGAAGGATTATTCATATTTACTCTTCAACACTTCCACCAGCAGAAAGAATAGCGGCTTTAGCGCCAGCCGTTACTTTAATACCAGAAAGTTTTACTGATTTAGTTAGTTCACCAGAATTGATAACCTTAACATTTTTAATCTTTTCATTGATTAAGCTGCAAGCTTTCAAAGTAGCTAAATCAATCACATCTGAATCCAGATGATTTAACGCATCTAAACGAATTTCAGTTGAATATTTAGCTTTTAAAGAGGTAAAACCAACTTTAGGCAATCTGCGTTGGATAGGCATCTGACCGCCTTCAAAACCAACTTTATGAAAACCACCTGAGCGAGACTTCTGGCCCTTATGACCACGCCCACCCATTTTACCTAGACCTGAACCTTGTCCACGACCTACGCGTCTTCTTTCTTTTTTTGAGCCCTCTGCAGGCGCTAATGTATTTAAAAACATTTTACGCTTCCTCAACTTTTAGCAGATACGACACTTTATTGATCATACCGCGATTTTCGGGTGTATCAATAACGGAAACCGTATGGTGCATTCTTCGTAAACCTAGCCCAGCTACGCAAGCTTTATGAGCTGGTAAACGACCTATTGTACTTTTGACAAGGGTAACTTTAACAAGTTTCTTAGCAGCCATATTATTCACCCGTAATATCTTTTAAGTTTTTACCACGCTTAGCAGCAATAAAATCAGGTGTATGCATTGAGGTTAATGCGTTAACAGTTGCACGTACAACGTTCACTGGTCTAGTTGTACCAATACATTTAGCCAATACATTCTTAACACCAGCTGCTTCTAACACAGCACGCATTGAACCACCTGCAATAACACCAGTACCTTCTGAAGCCGGCAACATAACAATTTTTGCAGCACCTTGTTCAAAACTGATCGGGTACTCAAGTGTACCTGATTTCAAGTGTACATCTCTCATGTTGCGACGAGCTTGTTCCATTGCTTTTTTGATTGCAACTGGAACTTCACTGGCTTTACCACTACCAAAACCAATGCGGCCGTCACCATCACCTACTACAGTAAGTGCTGAGAAAGAAAATACACGTCCACCCTTTACAACTTTTGCAACTCGGCGAACAGAAACCAATTTCTCAATGTATCCGTCCTGACCATCTTGTAATTCTTGTGAAGACATATAATACCCTTATCTTAAAACTCTAGTCCGTTCGCACGTGCGGCATCAGCCAACACTTGAACGCGCCCGTGGTATTTAAAACCTGAACGGTCAAAAGCAACTTTAGTTACACCGGCTGTTTTTGCTTTTTCAGCAATCACTTTACCTACTAACTCGGCTGCTTCTTTATTACCACTGAACTTTACTTTACTTTTTACATCCGCCTGAACCGTTGAACTAGTAGCAAGTACTGTTGATCCGTCTGCAGAAATCAACTGGACATAAATATGCTTAGGTGTACGGTTAACGCATAAACGAGGCATATTTAATTCACTAATTTTCGCACGTGTCTTTTTGGCTCTACGGAGTCTAGCTTGTTTGCTATCCATATCTACTCCCAACCTTATTTCTTCTTAGCTTCTTTTCGCAGAATTCTTTCATCTGCATATTTAATACCTTTACCTTTGTAAGGTTCAGGCGGACGATAACCGCGAACTTCAGCTGCGACTTGACCAACGGCCTGCTTATCAGCACCCTTAATCACAATTTCAGTTTGGCTAGGTGTTTCAGCTGTTACACCAGCAGGAAGCTGATGGTTAACTGGGTGAGAAAAACCTAAAGTTAGGTTTATAACATTACCTTGCACCTGTGCACGATAACCAACACCCACTAACTGCAATCTCTTTTCAAAACCTTGACTTACACCAGTAACCATATTGTTAATTACTGAACGTGCAGTACCAGCCTGCGCCCATCCGTCAACCACACCAGCTTTTGGCGAAAAACTAACCACGCCATCAGCCTGGTCAACAACAACCGCTGAATTCAATTGAAAACTTAGTGACCCGTTTGAACCTTTTACAGTAACTTCTGAACCTTTAATATTCAGTTCCACACCTTTTGGAAGGGTGATCGGAGACTTTGCGACTCTAGACATACATTCTCTCCTAAGCTACATAGCAAATAATCTCACCGCCAACACCTTGCTTGCGTGCATCGCGATCAGACATAATGCCTTTTGAGGTTGAAACTACAGCCACACCTAGGCCACCAATGACTTTTGGCAGTTCATCTTTATTTTTGTAAACACGTAAACCTGGACGGCTCACACGCTTTAGCAATTCGATGACAGGCTTCCCTTGATAATATTTCAAATCAACCGATAAAATTGACTTACCGTCAGTATTTTTAACGTCAAATGAAGACACATACCCTTCATCTGTTAACAGTTGTGCTAAAGATGCCTTCAACTTTGAAGAAGGCATTGATACTTTTGCATGACCTGCTAATTGGCCGTTACGAATACGCGTTAGCATATCGGCGATTGGATCAGACATACTCATAATTAAATCCTACCAACTTGCTTTTCTTAAACCAGGAACATCGCCCTGCATTGCATATAAACGAAGCATGTTACGTGATAAACCAAATTTTCTATAAACACCATGTGGTCTACCGGTAATTTTGCAACGACGCTGTTGTCTTACTGGCGATGCATTTCTTGGAAGCTTCGCTAGTTTATCCATAGCTTCCATACGCTCATCATATGAAAGCGACATATCTACAGATGTTTTTTTGAGTAACGCACGCTTTTCAGCATACTTCGCAACCATTTGCTCTCGCTTGGTTTCGCGCTCTCTCATTGAAGTTTTAGCCATGAGAAACCTCTCTATTTCTTAAACGGAAAATTAAAGGCTTCCAATAAAGCCTTAGCTTCTGCATCGGTGCCCGCAGTAGTTGCGATATTGATATCCATACCACGCATCATATCGACCTTTTCGAACTCGATCTCAGGGAAAATAATCTGCTCTTTAACACCAAGCGTGTAGTTACCACGACCATCAAATGCCTTTGGATTTACACCACGGAAGTCTCTTACACGCGGCAAAGCAATATTGATTAGACGATCAAGGAACTCATACATTTTTTCACCACGCAAAGTGACCTTACAACCAATAGGCCAACCTTGACGAACCTTGAAACCTGCCACAGATTTACGAGCTAAAGTCTTTACTGGCTTCTGACCTGCGATCAGCTCCATATCAGACAGCGCATTATCTAAAACCTTCTTATCCGCTAACGCTGCACCGACACCCATATTAATAGTAATTTTTATTACTTTAGGTGCTTGCATAACAGACTTGTAACCAAACTGTTCAACCAGCTTGCTTACAACCTGATCCTTATAAACTTGTTTTAATCTTGCCATCTCTCTAACCTAATTTAAGCATTAACTGCTTTATCTGTAGACTTGAAGTAACGCACCTTAATATCGTTCTCGATACGGTAACCAATGCGATCAGCCTTTTGGGTTTCTGGGTTAAAAAGTGCCACATTTGAAACATGGATAGGCATCTCTTTAGTAACGATCCCACCCTGGGCACCTGTCATAGGGTTTGACTTGGTATGTTTCTTTACCAAATTAACACCATCCACCAGCACACGGGAGTCATCGATCAACTTAGAAACCGTACCTTTTTTACCCTTATCTTTGCCTGCAATGATGATAACTTCATCACCTTTCTTTAAACGATTCACAACTAATCTCCTTATAAGACTTCAGGAGCCAAAGAAACTATTTTCATAAACTTTTCGTTACGAAGTTCTCTAGTAACTGGTCCAAAGATACGTGTTCCAATTGGTTCTTTTTTATTATTAAGAATCACAGCTGCGTTATCATCGAACTTAATCAAAGAGCCATCTTGACGTCTTACACCCTTAGCTGTTCTAACAACTACGGCATCATAAACATCACCCTTCTTAACCTTACCACGAGGCGCTGCTTCTTTTACAGATACCTTAATAATGTCACCAACACTTGCGTAGCGGCGCTTTGAGCCGCCCAAAACTTTGATGCACTGCACACGCTTAGCACCACTGTTATCAGCGACCTCAAGTATTGTTTGCATTTGAATCATAGCGGTACTCCATTTGCTATAAAACCGCGAAAAAAATAATCTTAACACAAAAACCGCTGAATGACTAGTTCCAATTGGCTTGGTCATTCCAGCGGTAGAAAATCTAATCTAAAATTAATTTTAGATTTTTGCTTTCTCTTCAACCTTGACTAATGTCCAGGATTTGCGTTTTGATAACGGACGGCATTCCATAATAGTAACTCTGTCTCCAACACTACAAACATTATCGGCATCATGTGCCATAATTTTTGTAGATTTTTTGACATATTTCTTATATTTAGGATGCTTAATATATCTTTCAGTCAGCACAACAATAGAACAATCCATTCCATTACTGGAAACTACTCCAGAAAGTGTGCGGGCTTTAGTATTTTCTACTGACATTTCACTTACTCACTTTTTCACGCATGATGGTTTTAACTCTCGCAATCGAACGTCTTACAGACTTTAATTTAGAAGAGTTGGCCAACTGACCAGTAGCATGCTGCATTCTTAAGTTAAACTGTTCTTTAAGGAGCGACATTAATTCTTCATTAAGTTGCTCTGCTGTTTTTTCTCTTAATTCTTGTGCAGACATTTACATCACCGTTCTTGTTACAAACTGAGTTTTAAAAGGCAGCTTTGCAGCAGCTAAGCTAAAAGCTTCGCGTGCTAATACTTCATTTACACCCTGAACTTCGTATAATACTCGGCCTGGCTGAATCTGGGCAACCCAATATTCAACACTACCTTTACCTTTACCCATACGAACTTCTAGTGGCTTACTTGTAATTGGCTTATCTGGAAAAACTCGAATCCAAATTTTACCGCCTCTCTTAATATGACGAGTCATCGCACGACGTGCAGATTCGATTTGGCGTGAAGTCAGTCTACCGCGCTCAGTAGCTTTTAGACCGAATTCACCAAAGCTTACTTTACTTCCACTTTGTGCCAAACCACGATTACGTCCCTTTTGAACTTTTCTGAATTTGGTACGCTTAGGCATTAACATGGTTACAAATCCTTTTATTTACGGCTTTTCTTGGCTTTCGGTTGCTTTTGACTATCCCCAGCAAGTGACATTTTGCCAAGTTTTTCACCATGGAAAATCCAGACTTTAACGCCTATTTTCCCATAAGTGGTGTCAGCCTCGAATATTGAATAATCAATATCTGCACGGAACGTATGTAAAGGTACACGACCTTCACGATACCATTCGGTACGAGCAATCTCAGCACCGTTTAAACGTCCTGCAAGAGCAACCTTAATACCCTGAGCACCCAAACGCATAGCATTACCAACGGCACGTTTCATTGCGCGACGGAATTGAATACGTTTTTCAAGTTGTTGTGCAATACTTTCCGCAACTAACTTTGAGTCTAACTCAGGCTTCTTAATTTCCTCAATGTTGATATTGACTGGTAAACCAGTTTTTTTCATCAAAGATGCTTTAAGTTTTTCGATGTCTTCGCCTTTTTTGCCGATAACAACACCTGGTCTTGCGGTATGAATAGTTACACGAATACCATTTGCTACACGCTCAATATGAATTTTACTAACTGAAGCATGCTTCAATTGCTCATTTAATTCTTTACGTATCTCAATATCGCTCACTAAAAAATCAGAATAGTTTTTACTATCCGCATACCAGCGAGCATTCCAATCTTTAGTAATACCAAGACGGATACCGATAGGATGTACTTTTTGACCCATTCTGGCTCTCCTTATTTTTCGCTTACAGTAACGGTTATGTGACTCATTCGCTTAATAATGCGATTTCCACGGCCTTTTGCACGCGCACGCATGCGCTTCATTAATGGGCCCTCATCAACATACACTGCTGTTACTTTAAGCTCATCGACATCGGCACCTTCGTTATTTTCTGCATTTGCAATCGCAGAATTTAACACTTTCTTCATCAAATCTGCTGCTTTCTTACCACTAAAGCTAAGAATATTAACAGCTGACTCCACATCCTTTCCTCTGATAAGATCAGCAACTAAGCGAGCTTTCTGAGGAGAGATGCGAGCGAATTTATGTGTTGCACTTACTTGCATTTTATTCTCCTATTAGCGCTTAGCTTTCTTATCAGCTACATGACCACGATAAGTACGAGTCATTGAAAACTCGCCTAACTTATGACCAACCATATTTTCAGAAACAAATACTGGGATATGTTCTTTACCATTGTGCACCGCAATTGTTAAACCAATCATATCAGGAAGAATCATTGATCTTCTTGACCAGGTTTTAATCGGACGCTTGTTACCAGATTCTTGTGCCTCAATCACTTTTTTTGCCAAGTGATGATCTACAAAAGGTCCTTTTTTAACTGAACGTGGCATTATGTCCTTCCTTATTTACTATTTCTACGACGTACAATCATATTGTTTGTACGCTTGTTGCTTCTAGTCTTCTTCCCTTTGGTCGGCACACCCCATGGTGTTACAGGATGGCGACCACCTGAAGTACGACCCTCACCGCCACCATGTGGATGGTCAACCGGGTTCATAGCAACACCACGGACAGTTGGACGAACACCACGCCATCTTTTAGCACCAGCTTTACCAAGTTTGCGCAAGCTGTGTTCAGCATTACCAACTTCACCAACCGTCGCTCTACATTCAATATGTATTTTACGCATTTCACCAGAACGAAGCTTAACGAGTACGTAAGAGCCTTCTTTACCGGCTATCTGTGCATAAGCACCTGCACTACGAGCAATCTGTGCTCCTTTTCCAGGACGCAATTCAACACCGTGAACAACCGTACCTACTGGAATATTTCTCAAGGGCAACGCATTACCGGCCTTGATAGATACTCCAGCACCTGATTCAACTGTATCACCAGCCTGTAGACTCTTAGGAGCTAAGATATAAGCACGCTCACCATCAGCATAACGGATTAACGCAATATTAGCTGTACGGTTTGGATCATATTCAAGACGCTCTACGGTTGCTGGGATGCCATCTTTAGTACGCTTAAAATCAACCAAACGATAGTGACGTTTATGACCACCACCGTGATGGCGAACTGTGATACGTCCAGTGTTATTACGACCACCTTTTCTAGACTTTTTTTCTAATAGTGGCGCATAGGGCTCACCTTTATGCAAGGTTGGCTCAACAATACGAACTACAAAACGCTGTCCAGGAGAAGTTGGTTTTGATTTTTTAATAATCGCCATGTTCTAACTCCTTATTCGCCAGATACAAAGTCAAGTTCTTGACCTTCAGTTAATCTAACAATTGCTCTACGTGAACCATTTCTTGTTCCAGTACGCCCTTTAAACATTTTGCGCTTACCTTTTTGGTTAAGCACATTGACTGATTCAACTTTCACATTAAATAAGCTTTCTACTGCAAGCTTAACTTCAACTTTTGTTGCATCAGGAGCAACTCTAAAGACGTACTGAGAGGCTTTTTCAGCCATCATGGCACTTTTTTCAGAAACATGTGGAGCTAATAAAACTTTTAATAAACGCTCGTTACTCATGCGAACTTCTCCTCTAACTGCTTAATAGCACCTTGAGTCATAATCACACTCTTGAAACCTACTAAGCTTAATGGATCAACTGAAGCAGCATCACATACATCAGCGTGATATATGTTACGAGCCGACAGGTACAAATACTCATCAAAAGCTTCGGTAACAACTAATACATCAGTTACGCCAAGTGATTGTAATTTTGCCTTAAAATCGCGAGTCTTCGGAGCATCGATTTTAAAATCATCGACGACAACCAATCTGCCCGTGCGGTTAAGTTCAGACAAAATTGAACGCATCGCCCCGCGATACATTTTTTTATTTACTTTTTGTGAGAAGTCACGGTTATGACCAGGAAATGCTCGGCCACCACCAACCCAAATCGGGCTCCGAATGGTACCGGCACGCGCACGGCCAGTACCTTTCTGACGCCATGGTTTAATACCACCGCCGCGTACTTCTGCACGTGTTTTCTGTGATTTAGTACCAGAGCGTGCACCAGCCATGTAAGAAACTACTACCTGGTGAACTAAAGATTCATTAAAATCCACGCCAAACACTTCTGCTGAAACGCCGACTTTACCAGCCTCTTTGCCCGTGGCCAATTCGATCATTTTTAATTCCATTGCGCCCACCTTACTTAATTGCTTTACGTACAAGAACCGTGCTGCCTTTAGCACCAGGGACTGCACCCTTAATAAGCAACAATCCGTTCTCAACATCAACACGAACCAAATCAAGATTCAAGGTAGTTTGACGCACATCACCCATGTGACCTGCCATTTTTTTACCCTTAAATACACGACCTGGAGTCTGGTTCTGACCAATAGAACCTAGTACTCGGTGAGACAATGAGTTACCGTGTGTAGCGTCTTGAGTTCTGAAGTTATGTCTCTTAACACCACCCTGAAAACCCTTACCTTTTGTCGTACCTACCACATCAACTACTGCAACGTCAGCAAACTTCTCAACTGTGATTTCTGAACCTACTTCAAAAGAAGAAAGCTCTTCAGCCGATAAGCGAAATTCCCACAACCCTTCACCAGCTTCAACACCCGCTTTAGCGAAGTGTCCAGCTTTTGGCTTATTAATACGGCCTGCGTGCTTTGTACCTGCTGTAACCTGAACTGCAGAATAACCTTCACCTTCTACAGTTTTGATCTGCGTAACACGATTTGGTGCGACTTCTACTACAGTCACAGGAATAGATACACCTTCGTCATTGAAGATGCGTGTCATCCCTATTTTTTTCCCAACGACACCAATATTCATTTTGCTACCTCTTATTATTGAAATCAGCCATTACGATTGATGGCTTACATTTGCTTAACGCAATTCCAACTGAACATCAACACCCGCAGCCAAATCAAGCTTCATCAACGCATCAACCGTTTTATCGGTAGGATCAACAATATCCAGCATACGCTTGTGCGTACGAAGCTCATACTGATCACGCGCATCCTTGTTTACGTGCGGAGATACCAAGATTGTAAAACGCTCTTTACGTGTTGGCAGCGGAATAGGACCGCGTACTTGCGCCCCAGTTCTTTTAGCTGTTTCCGTAATCTCTTTTGCAGATTGATCAATCAAACGATGATCAAAAGCTTTTAAGCGAATACGTATATTTTGTGTTGCCATAGACCACTTCTCGCTATATATAAAAAATAAAAGCAGCAGACTACACGAGCCCACTGCTAATTAAGGTTGCGAATTTTACTTCAATCTTAATTAATAATCAAGCTTTGATTATTTCAAGATCTTAGAAACCACACCCGCACCAACTGTACGACCACCTTCACGGATAGCGAAACGTAAACCTTCGTCCATCGCGATTGGGTTGATCAAAGTGATTGTCATCTGGATGTTGTCACCTGGCATAACCATTTCTACACCTGATGGTAGTTCACATGCACCAGTAATATCCGTTGTACGGAAGTAGAACTGTGGACGGTAACCATTGAAGAATGGAGTATGACGACCACCTTCTTCTTTTGATAACACATACACTTCACCTTCGAACTGGGTGTGTGGTGTGATTTTGCCTGGGTGACTTAGTACTTGACCACGTTCTACGTCTTCACGCTTGGTACCACGTAGCAATACACCTACGTTGTCACCGGCTTCACCTTGGTCTAGCAACTTACGGAACATTTCAACACCGGTAACCGTGGTTTTTTGTGTATCACGAATACCAACGATTTCGATTTCTTCACCTACTTTTACAATACCTGTTTCAACACGACCGGTTACAACCGTACCACGACCCTGGATAGAGAATACGTCTTCTACCGGCATTAGGAATGGCTTATCTGTGTCACGCTGTGGTGTAGGGATGTATTCATCTAAGGCCGCTACTAGTTTTTCGATCGCTGGCTCACCAATTTCTGATGTGTCGCCTTCGATTGCTTTTAGGGCTGAACCTTTGATTACTGGTGTGTCATCACCTGGGAAGTCGTAGTCTGATAGAAGTTCACGAACTTCCATTTCTACTAGTTCCATCAATTCTTCGTCATCTACCATATCCGCTTTGTTTAGGAACACAACGATGTACGGCACACCTACTTGACGTGATAACAAGATGTGCTCACGTGTTTGTGGCATGGGGCCGTCAGCGGCTGAACATACTAGAATCGCGCCATCCATCTGAGCCGCACCTGTGATCATGTTTTTTACATAGTCGGCGTGACCTGGGCAATCTACGTGTGCGTAGTGACGTGTTTCTGATTCATATTCAACGTGCGCTGTTGAGATGGTGATACCACGTGCTTTTTCTTCTGGCGCGTTATCGATCTGGTCGTAAGCGCGTGACTCACCACCAAATTTCTTACCTTGCACAATGGTTAGCGCCGCTGTCAATGTAGTTTTACCATGGTCAACGTGACCAATCGTGCCTACGTTTACATGTGGCTTGTTACGTTCAAACTTAGCTTTTGCCATTTTAAAAACCCTCTAAATTAAAATTAAGAACCTTTTTTCGCTTTTGCGATAATTTCTTCTTGGACAGATGATGGTGCATCTGCATACTTTTTGAATGTCATGCTATAGCTAGCACGCCCCTGAGTTAGTGAACGTACATTTGTCGCATAACCAAACATTTCTGACAAAGGTACTTCTGCTTTAAGTTGTTTGCCAGTAGGGATATCTTCCATACCCTGAATCATACCGCGGCGTCTGTTAAGGTCGCCCATAACATCACCCATATACTCTTCAGGCGTTACAACCTCGACAGCCATAATCGGTTCTAAAATGACAGGCTTAGCACTTTGCACACCATTTTTTACACCCATTGATGATGCGACCTTAAAGGCCATTTCATTAGAGTCAACATCATGATAAGAACCATCGAACACGGTTACCTTAACGTCAACAACAGGGTAACCGGCAATAACACCATTTTCCAACTGTTCCTGAGCACCTTTTTCAACAGCACCAATATACTCTCTAGGTACAGCTCCACCAACAACTTCATTAACAAAGGTAAAGCCTGTACCTGGCTCTTGAGGCTCTATACGCAATACAACATGACCGTATTGACCACGACCACCTGACTGACGTACAAACTTTCCTTCAGCCTCAACTGACTGCTTAATAGTCTCACGATAAGACACCTGTGGAGCACCAACGTTAGCTTCAACATTGAACTCACGCTTCATGCGATCAACAATGATATCTAGATGCAACTCACCCATACCGGAAATAATGGTTTGCCCTGTTTCTTCATCAGTACGAACACGGAATGAAGGATCTTCTGCAGCCAGTTTCTGCAAAGCAATACCCATTTTCTCTTGGTCAGCTTTTGTTTTAGGTTCTACAGCGATCGAAATTACGGGCTCAGGAAACTCCATGCGTTCGAGTGTGATCTTGTTTTCCAAGTCGCAAATCGTATCGCCTGTTGTTACATCTTTAAGACCAACAACACAACCGATATCACCAGCACGGAATTCTTTTACTTCTTCACGTGAGTTCGCATGCATTTTAATTAAACGACCAGCACGTTCCTTTTTACCCTTAACAGGGTTAAACACAGAACTACCAGCATCAAGCACCCCAGAATAAACACGAACAAATGTAAGCGTACCCACAAATGGATCCGTCATAATCTTAAACGCAAGAGCTGCGAAAGGCTCATCATCCGAAGACTTACGAGTGGCTGGTGTTTCATCTTCTAAAACACCTTCAATCGCAGGAACATCCATCGGTGAAGGGAAATACTCAATTACCGCATCTAGCAGCGCCTGAACACCCATATTTTTGAAGCTTGAGCCACAAAACATTGGGATAATTTCATTATTGATACAACGCATGCGAATGCCTTGCTTAACTTGTTCTTCGGATAATTCACCACCATTTAGATAGGTATCCATAAACTCATCATTCGCTTCAGCAGCCGACTCAACCAACTCATCATGATACTGCTGACACTCATCAAGCATTTCAGCTGGAATATCCTCATAGGTAAATGTCATACCCTGTGATTCTTTATCCCAGTAAATTGCCTTCATCTTAACAAGGTCAACAACACCTACAAAAGCATCTTCCGCACCGATAGGCAATTGCATTGGTACCGGGGTTGCGCCAAGACGTGTTTTAACCTGTTCTACTACACGTAAAAAGTTAGCACCAGCACGGTCCATTTTATTAACGTAACCCATTCTTGGTACGCCATACTTATCAGCTTGGCGCCATACAGTCTCAGACTGAGGCTCAACACCACCCACTGAACAGAACGCCGTAACGGCACCATCCAATACACGAAGCGAACGTTCTACTTCGATAGTGAAGTCAACGTGACCTGGGGTATCAATAATGTTAATTTGATGCTCAGGGAATTGCTTAGCCATACCCAACCAAGTACAAGTGGTCGCAGCTGAAGTAATGGTAATACCACGCTCCTGCTCCTGCTCCATCCAGTCCATGGTTGCGCCGCCATCATGCACTTCGCCAATTTTGTGTGAACGTCCTGTATAAAACAAAATACGCTCTGTAGTTGTTGTTTTACCAGCATCGATGTGCGCCATAATACCGATATTACGGTAGCGCTCTAAAGGGGTTTTACGTGCCACTTTACTAACCTTTTACTTTGATGTGTTGAAACGATAAAGGCCCCAAAGGGCCTTGTCAGATACTACCAACGGAAATGCGAGAATGCCTTATTGGCTTCTGCCATTCTATGTGTATCTTCTTTCTTCTTGATTGCAGAACCGCGATTATCAAGGGCATCATTAAGTTCACCCGCTAAGCGAAGCATCATACCTTTCTCGCTACGCTTACGTGCCGCTTCAACAATCCAACGCATCGATAGCGCCACCTTTCTTTCTGGACGAACTTCAACCGGTACCTGGTAAGTTGCACCACCAACACGGCGTGACTTTACTTCAACCAAAGGACCTACATTTTCAAGAGCTTCTCTTAACAATAAAGCATGCTCACCACCTTTACGACGCTCAACTACTTTATCTAAAGCATCATAAACGATTTTTTCAGCTACTGCTTTTTTACCACTAACCATAATCATGTTAACAAACTTTGTTAACGTCACATCACCAAACTTAGGATCTGGTAATACCAATCTTTTTGGTATCTCTCTTCTTCTTGCCATTCTTACTTCTTCCGGTTTAGGAAATAAAATTTGCTAACGTATGTAAAAGGTCTTATTTACCTTTTGGACGTTTAGCACCGTACTTAGAACGACCTTGTTTACGCTCATTTACGCCAGAACAATCTAATGCACCGCGAACTGTATGATAACGTACACCAGGCAAATCCTTAACACGCCCACCACGAATCAAAATTACCGAGTGTTCCTGCAAGTTATGACCTTCACCACCAATATAGGTTGAAACTTCAAAACCATTAGTTAAACGAACACGAGCAACTTTACGCAAGGCTGAGTTAGGCTTTTTAGGGGTTGTTGTGTATACGCGCGTACAAACACCGCGACGCTGTGGACAAGATTCCAAAGCTGGTACGGCTGATTTTTTAATTTTGTCTTTACGCGGCTTACGAACCAACTGGTTTATTGTAGCCATTAAAACTTTCTCCAAAATTTGAGTTTTAACTCATTCACCTAAAATACATTGTGGGCATCCTTGCCCACAAATAAGGTTTCAGAATTTTAGTGATGCAACAAGCATATGTCAAGCAATAACTTGTTGAATTTTATTTATTTAAAGCTCTGAATCTTCGGGTTCGATAACACGGTCATCTACAACCGGCATCTCTTCCAGAATATCTTCACTCACACTCTCTTCTTCATAATCATTTTGAATAAACGCACGCAACTCGCCATCCGCTATATCACTTGCCTTCTTACGAGCTTGGTGATAAGCGAAGCCTGTTCCAGCAGGAATTAGACGACCCACAATAACGTTCTCCTTCAAACCAACCAAGGTGTCTCGCTTACCGCTAACCGCAGCTTCGGTTAGTACGCGAGTTGTTTCTTGGAATGAAGCCGCCGAGATAAATGACTCTGTCGCAAGTGAAGCTTTTGTAATACCAAGCAGAACACGCTCAAAACTAGCTTCCACTTTACCTTCTGCTCGCATTTTTTCATTTAACTCTAAAACACGCGCATATTCAGTTTGCTCTCCCTTAATAAGACCGGTGTCTCCAGCTGCACGTATTTCAACTTTACGCAACATTTGGCGAATAATCGCCTCAATATGCTTATCGTTAATACGCACGCCCTGCAACCTATAAACATCCTGAACTTCATCAACAATATATTCTGCAAGGCGCTCTACACCCAATAGACGAAGAATGTCGTGTGCGTTCGAATTACCTTCTACAATAATATCACCACGCTCAACACGCTCACCTTCGAACACATTAACCGTACGCCATTTCGGAATTAGGGTTTCATACTGTTCGCTAGAATCTTGCGTAATAATTAAGCGCTGCTTCCCTTTGGTTTCTTTACCAAACGAAATTACGCCACTTACTTCTGCCATGATTGCTGGTTCTTTTGGCTGTCGTGCTTCAAATAAGTCAGCAACACGCGGTAGACCACCGGTAATATCTTTTGTTTTTGAAGACGCTTGCGGAATACGCGCTAAAACGTCACCTGATACAACCTGAACACCTGATTGCACAAGTACAATCGAGTTCTCTGGTAAGTAATAGACTGCTGGGGTCTGTGTCCCTGCAAAACAAGTACTCTCTCCCTTATCATCTAATAAACGTATGAAAGGACGAGCATCTTTAACCGAGCTTGAGCGTTCTTTAGCACCTTTTACAACGCGAGTTACCAGGCCTGTTAATTCATCAACACGCTCTTCAACTGTACCTTCAAAGTTTCCGAACTCAATTTGACCGCTTACTTCAGTGATAACTGGGTGAGTATGCGGATCCCAACTTGCAATACTCTGACCAGAGGTTAGCTTCTGACCCTCAGTAACCTCTAGAATGGCGCCATAAGGCACTTTATAACGTTCTTTCTCACGGCCTGCATCATCTAAAATAGTGACCTCACCAGAGCGCGTTGTAACCATTACCTTATCTTCAGAGTTTTTAACTGTTTTAAGATTATGGAACTTAACGGTACCTTCGTACTTAACTTCAACCTGGCTTTGCGCCGCTGTCTGCGAAGCAGTACCCCCAATATGGAAAGTACGCATTGTCAACTGAGTACCAGGCTCACCAATCGACTGAGCAGCCATTACACCCACAGCTTCACCCATGTTAACTAGGTGACCACGTGCCAAGTCTCGGCCATAACATTTTTGACACACACCAAATTTTGTTTCACACGTAATAGTGGATCTAACTTTCACGCGATCAATACCATGCGTATCAATGAGAGCCACTAAGCTTTCGTCTAGCAGAGTACCGGCTGCAACTATACATCCACCCTTAGCATCAAGTACATCATCACTTAAAACACGTCCGAGAATACGCTCGCGTAGGGATTCAATTACATCACCACCCTCAACATGCGCGGTCATTTCAACTCCGCTATCTGTACCGCAGTCATTTTCTGTCACAACCACATCTTGAGCGACATCTACTAAACGACGTGTCAAATAACCAGAGTTAGCCGTCTTCAATGCCGTATCTGCCAAACCTTTACGAGCACCATGTGTAGAAATAAAGTACTGTAAAACGTTTAGACCTTCACGGAAGTTGGCTGTAATGGGGGTTTCAATGATGGAACCATCAGGTTTTGCCATCAAGCCACGCATACCACCAAGCTGACGCATCTGCGCGACCGAACCACGAGCACCAGAGTCAGCCATCATATAGATTGAGTTAAACGAACTTTGTTTAACCTCTTCACCTTCAGTGGTTGTAACCATGTCATATTGCAACTCTTCCATCATGGCTTTTGTTACAAGTTCATTTGTGTGCGACCAAATATCAACAACTTTGTTATAGCGCTCACCCTCAGTAACCAGACCCTGTGAATACTGCGACTGAATTTCTTTAACTTGATCTTCAGCACGCTCAAGAATTCCCGCTTTTTCATCAGGAATCAACATATCATCTGAACAGAAAGATAAACCAGCCATCGTTGACCACTTAAAACCAGCGTACATCAATTGGTCAGCAAAAATAACTGTTTCTTTTGGACCAAGTACGCGGTAACAGGTATTTAAGACCTTACTGATGTTCTTCTTTGTCAAATTAGTGTTCAAAAGATCAAACGATAAACCTTTTGGCAAAATTCTGCATAACAAAGCACGACCAACAGTTGTATCGACAATGCGAGTACTTACATGCTCTTTATCATCTTCAACAATTGTCTCTTCAACTTTGAGTTTGATCTTAGTGTGCAAATGGACAACTTTAGCTTCCTGTGCTCTTACCACTTCCTGCCAGTTTGAAAAAGCTTTGCCTTCTCCAATCGAATTGATGCGCTCACGCGTAATGTAATATAAGCCAAGTACAACGTCTTGTGATGGCACAATAATTGGCTCACCATTGGCTGGTGACAGCAGGTTGTTGGTCGACATCATTAATGTGCGAGCTTCAAGCTGTGCTTCAAGCGACAATGGAACATGCACGGCCATCTGGTCACCATCGAAGTCAGCGTTAAAGGCAGAACAAACCAAAGGATGCAAATTAATAGCTTTGCCTTCAATCAACACAGGTTCGAATGCCTGAATACCAAGACGGTGAAGTGTTGGAGCGCGGTTCAATAATACAGGATGCTCACGAATGACTTCATCCAACACATCCCATACTTCAGGCAAGCCTTGCTCAACCATTTTTTTAGCGGCTTTAATTGTTGGTGCAGCACCACGTTTTTGCAACTTACTAAAAATGAATGGTTTAAATAACTCTAACGCCATCTTTTTAGGTAAACCACACTGGTGCAATCTCAAAGTAGGCCCTACAACAATGACCGAACGTCCAGAATAATCAACACGCTTACCAAGTAGGTTCTGACGGAAACGACCCTGCTTACCTTTGATCATATCAGCCAAAGACTTTAACTGGCGCTTGTTGGTGCCAGTTACAGCACGGCCACGACGACCATTATCCAACAACGAATCTACGGCTTCTTGAAGCATACGTTTTTCGTTACGAACAATAATATCTGGTGCCATCAAATCTAATAAGCGCTTAAGACGGTTATTACGGTTAATTACTCGGCGATATAAGTCGTTAAGATCCGAAGTTGCAAAACGCCCACCATCAAGTGGAACTAATGGTCTAAGTTCAGGAGGCAATACTGGAAGAACTTCCAATACCATCCATTCTGGATTATTTCCAGACGACAAGAAGGATTCAATTAGCTTTAGACGCTTACTAACTTTCTTTTGCTTTGTTTCAGAAGTGGTCGTTTCAACCTCACCTCTTAAACGTGCAGCTTCTTCTGCTAGATCAATAGACTTAAGCATGCGTTTAATAGCTTCGGCACCCATTTGTGCTTCAAATTCATCACCATGCTCTTCTAATGCATCTAAATACTCTTCTTCCGTCAGTAGCTGCCAAGGCTCTAAGGGAGTTAGACCTGGATCAACTACCATAAAAGCTTCGAAGTATAAAACAGCTTCGATTTCTTTTAATGTCATATCCAGCATCAAACCAATACGTGACGGAAGAGACTTCAAGAACCAAATGTGAGCAACCGGTGTGGCCAAGTCAATATGACCCATACGCTCACGACGCACTTTAGACTGAGTTACTTCAACACCACACTTTTCACAGATGACACCACGATGCTTTAATCGCTTGTACTTACCACACAAACATTCATAGTCACGAATTGGACCAAAAATCTTGGCGCAAAATAAGCCATCACGTTCAGGCTTAAAAGTACGGTAGTTAATGGTTTCTGGTTTTTTTACTTCACCATATGACCAAGAACGAATCTTTTCAGGAGAAGCAAGAGATACCTTAATGGCATCAAATTCACTAGAAACGTTTTGTTTTTTTAGAAAACCGAGTAAGTCTTTCATTAATCTTGCTCCAACTCAATATCAATACCTAATGCACGAATCTCTTTACGCAATACGCTAAAGGATTCTGGCATGCCTGGTTCCATGTATTCATTACCATCTACGATGTTTTTATACATGCGAGTACGACCATTTAAGTCATCAGACTTCACTGTCAACATTTCTTGAAGTGTAAAGGCTGCGCCATAGGCTTCCAATGCCCACACCTCCATCTCACCAAAGCGCTGACCACCAAATTGAGCTTTACCACCCAATGGTTGCTGAGTAACTAAACTATATGGACCAGTAGAACGAGCATGCATTTTGTCATCAACCAAGTGATTTAACTTCAACATGTACATATAACCTACGGTTACAGTTCTATCAAACTCGTCACCTGTACGTCCGTCAAATAGTCGCATTTGTCCTGATTCAGGTAACTCCGCTAGGCGTAACAATGATTTAATCTGACCTTCATCGGCGCCATCGAATACTGGCGAAGCCATAGGCACGCCCTTACTCAAGTTTTTAGCAAGAACAATAATTTCATCATCACTAAACGCTTTAAAGTCAACCGACTGCCCTTGGCTTTCGTTATAAATCTTGTGTAAGAACTCACGTACATCCTTGATATCTGCATCACGCTTCATCATTGAATCAATTTTTTCACCTAATCCCCAAGCCGCTAGGCCTAAGTGAGTTTCTAAAATTTGACCAACGTTCATACGTGACGGTACACCCAGTGGGTTTAAGCAAATATCGACAGGGCGGCCTGTTTCGTCAAATGGCATATCTTCCACTGGACAAATTCGAGAGATAACACCTTTGTTACCATGACGACCGGCCATTTTATCACCAGGTTGGATGCGACGTTTAATAGCAACATACACCTTAACCATCTTAGAAACGCCCGGCGCTAAATCATCACCTTGCGTAAGTTTTTTACGCTTCTCTTCAAAGGCTTCATTAAGTTCTTTACGCTTTGCTTTCAGCTGTTCTTCTGCTGTTTCAAGTTGACGTAGTGCATCCTCATCATCAACATTGAGACCCAGCCATTTCTTAGCCTCGAGACTATCAAGATACTCAGCTGTTAATTTCGTACCATCTTTCAACTTTAAGCCTGATAGCAAGTTCTTAATACGGTTTAATGTATCTAGTTCAAGAATTTTGTACTGCTCATCAATATCCTTACGAACCTTATCCAATTCTTCTTCTTGGATAGCCTGTGCACGCGCATCTTTCTTCATACCTTCACGAGTGAAGACTTGGACGTCAATAACTGTACCTTCTATACCTTTGGACACACGTAAGGATGTATCTTTTACATCCGATGCTTTTTCACCAAAGATGGCTCGCAGCAACTTCTCTTCAGGTGTTAACTGTGTTTCACCCTTAGGTGTCACCTTCCCTACCAAAACATCGCCTTGCTTAACTTCGGCACCGATATAAACGATACCGCTCTCATCTAGGCGAGACAAAGCCGACTCCCCAACATTAGGAATGTCAGACGTGATCTCTTCTGGCCCAAGCTTCGTATCACGTGCTAAACAGGTAAACTCTTCAATATGAATAGTTGTATAACGGTCTTCTTTAACAACACGTTCAGATACTAAAATCGAGTCTTCGAAGTTGTAGCCATTCCAAGGCATGAACGCGACACGCATGTTCTGACCCAAGGCAAGTTCACCTAAATCCGTTGAAGGACCATCTGCCAAAACATCACCACGTGAAACTACGTCACCTGCGCTTACAATTGGCTTTTGGTTAATACAAGTGTTCTGGTTAGAACGCTGATATTTAATTAGATTATAAATATCAACACCAGTTTCTCCCTCAACAATCTCGTCATCATGGACACGCACAACGATTCTAGAGGCATCCGATGAAACAACCTCACCACCGCGATCTGCCACTACAGTTACACCCGAGTCGATTGCTACTGTTTTCTCAATACCAGTACCAACTAAAGGTTTATCTGCACGCAGAGTAGGAACCGCCTGACGCTGCATGTTTGAACCCATCAATGCACGGTTAGCATCATCGTGTTCAAGAAATGGAATCAATGCCGCTGCTACAGATACGATTTGCTTGGGTGAAACATCCATTAAGTTAATGTCTTTAGACATAGATAACGTAAATTCATTCTGATGACGTGCAGAAATCAAGTCTTCAACAAACTTGCCGTTTTTATCCAGTTTCGCACTAGCCTGAGCGATTACATATTGCGCTTCATCAATCGCAGAAATATAAACCACATCATCGGTGACCTTGCCATCTACAACTTTACGGTAAGGAGTTTCTAAGAAACCATACTCGTTGGTTTTTGCATAAACAGCTAACGAGTTAATCAAACCAATGTTTGGCCCTTCAGGAGTTTCAATCGGGCAAACACGACCATAGTGAGTAGGATGCACGTCACGAACTTCAAAACCAGCACGTTCACGCGTCAAGCCACCTGGGCCTAACGCTGAAACACGACGCTTATGCGTAACTTCCGAAAGCGGATTGACTTGATCCATAAACTGAGACAACTGGCTCGAGCCAAAAAATTCTTTAATTGCAGCAGACACTGGCTTAGCATTAATCAAATCCTGAGGCATTAAACCATCAGACTCTGCCTGGTTGAGTCGTTCTTTAACAGCACGCTCAACACGAACCAAGCCAACTCTAAATGCATTTTCAGCCATTTCGCCTACAGCACGAATACGACGGTTACCCAAAGTATCAATATCATCAACTGTACTTTGACCATTTCGAATATTAATCAATTCACGAATAACATCAACAATATCTTCACGCTCAAGAACAAGTTTACCTTCGTTATCTTGACGACCTAAACGACGGTTTAACTTCATTCGACCTACTGAAGATAAATCATAACGATCTTCTTGGAAAAACAAGCTATTGAATAATGCCTCGGAAGAGTCTTTTGTTGGCGGCTCACCTGGACGCATCATACGGTAAATTTCAATCTGTGCTTCTAGCTGAGTAGAAGTTGAATCAAGATTCAACGTATCTGACATGTATGAACCGTGAAGTAACTCATCAATATAGAGCACTTCAAACTGTAGCTTACTTAGTTCATTAATCTTATCGAGAATATCTTGCGTGATAATCGAGTTTGCGGCTGCGATCAACTCACCTGAAGAGGTATCGACAACATTTTTGGCCATCACTTTGCCGAGTAAAAATTCAACAGGCACATCTATAGAAGAAACACCCGCTTCAGCCATTTTTTTGATAGTACGCGCGGTAATGCGAGTGCCTTCTGCGGCAAACACCTCACCTTTGGCAGCTATATCAAAAGTCGCCATTTGACCTTTAAACTGCTCTGGATCAAATGCAAGTGAATATTTGCCTTTTGACATTTTAATTTTGGATGTATCGAAGAACATCTCTAAAATCTGTTCGTTGTCGTAACCCATCGCACGCAATAGAATTGAAATTGGTAATTTACGACGACGATCGATACGAGTAAATAAACAATCATTATGATCAAACTCGAAATCTAACCAAGAACCACGGTAAGGAATAATTCTGGCATTAAATAAGATTTTGCCTGAAGAATGAGACTTACCTTTATCATTATCAAAAATGACGCCGGGAGAACGATGCAATTGAGTCACAATTACACGCTCAGTACCATTAATAACGAATGTACCGTTATCGGTCATCAAAGGCATATCACCTAAATATACTTCTTGTTCTTTAATGTCTTTAACAGGGCGATTTCCAACTGGAGCATCCTTGTCGTACATGACCAAACGCATTTTTACGCGAAGTGGTGCGGCATAAGTTACGCCGCGCTGCTTGCATTCTTTAACATCAAATTCAGGCTGACCAAGGTGATAGCTGACATAATCCAAGTCGGCTGTACCCGCAACGCCTTTAATTGGGAAGACTGAACTGAAAGCAGAGTGCAAACCAATGCTGGCGCGCTCTAAAGGTTTCTTATCCTTCTGGATAAAGTCATGATATGACCCTTTCTGAAGCGATAATAAATATGGGACATCCAACATCGAAGGTTGTGTTGAGAAGTCTTTACGGATGCGTTTCTTTTCGGTTAACGAGTAAGTCGTCATTGAGTACCTCTGCAAAAGAACAAGTCATAATTGATAAATAGAGAAATCTATTTAAATGTATAAAACTGTAGTATCAGTCCTCACTGAATATCACACTTTTACACACTACCTTAAACAAGAAAAGGCCGGCACCTAAGTACCAGCCATTTCATACTGCTTTTTACGCAGTTAAAAGCGAGAAATTACTTGATTTCAGCCTGTGCACCAGCTTCTTCAACTTGCTTCTTAATTTCTTCAGCTTCTTCTTTCGATACACCTTCTTTAAGTACAGTAGGTGCTGATTCAACTGCTTCTTTAGCTTCTTTCAAGCCAAGACCTGTAATACCACGAACCGCTTTGATAGCACCAACTTTGTTGCTACCAGCGCTTGTTAGGATTACATTGAATTCAGTTTGTGCTTCAGCGCCTGCGCCTGCGTCTGCAGCTGGACCAGCTGAAACCATAGCGGCAGCTGAAACACCAAACTTCTCTTCCATTGCTGAAATCAATTCAACAACTTCCATTACAGTCATGTTAGCAACTGCTTCTAAAATATCATTCTGTGATACGGCCATTTGATAATCTCCTAAAATTGAATTTGCGTGTCGTAATTACTAAAGAAATTACGCCGCTTCTTTGGCTTCTTTGTATGCTGCAAGTGTACGTGCCAATTTCTCGACAGGTGCTTTCATTACATACATTAACTTGCCCAATGCTTCTTCGTAAGTCGGTAGTGCAGCAATTGCATCAAGCTGGCTAGCGTCCATAACGCCAGAACCAATTGATAGCGACTTAATAACCAATGCTTCATTACTCTTTTTAAAATCTTTAGCAATACGAGCCGCAGCTGACAATTCATTTGTAGAGAAAACCAGTACAACTGGACCTACCAAATCAGACTGCATATCTTCAAAAGGTGAACCTTGTAAAGCTTTGCGTGCCAAAGTATTTTTAACAACACGGATAACTACATCAGCATCACGTGCCTTAGAGCGAAGATCAGTCATCTGCTCCACAGTCAACCCACGATATTCAGCTACTACAATCGATACAGACTTCTCTACTATGGCAGAGACTTCTTCAACGACTAGCTTTTTATCTTCGAGTTTAAGTGCCATTCTAACCTCCTAACAGTTTAACCAGCTCCCTGATCAAACCACTCATCTACGTAGGTCTCAGATGAAATTAAGGCCACTCATTAAGTCGCCACCTACGGTCTGCGATGGGCACTCACAATTTTGGAGACCCAATTCGCAAATCCATCCTTTCAGATAGATTAAATCGTTGACTGATCTACTGGAACACCTGGTCCCATCGTGCTAGATACAGTTACTTTTTTCATAAACACACCTTTTGCCGCAGAAGGCTTAGCTTTATTTAAGTCTTCTAACAATGCAGCAAGGTTTTCTTTTAGCTTTTGGGCATCAAACGAGGCCTTACCAATTGGTGCATGGATAATACCAGCCTTGTCAACGCGGTAACGAACCTGACCAGCTTTTGCATTATTGATCGCACCAACAACATCTGGTGTAACTGTGCCGGTTTTTGGGTTAGGCATTAAGCCACGCGGACCAAGAACCTGGCCCAACATACCCACAACACGCATTGCGTCTGGACTTGCAATAACCACGTCAAAATCCATCATGCCTTTCTTAATTTCATCAGCAAGCTCTTCCATACCAACAAAATCAGCACCGGCTTCTTTTGCAGCGGCCTGATTCGCTTCACCAGTAAACACAGCTACACGAATTGTTTTACCTAAGCCATTAGGAAGAACTGTTGCGCCACGCACAACTTGATCAGATTTACGTGGATCAACACCCAACTTAACAGCTACATCAACTGTTTCATCAAATTTAGTTGAACCTGCAAACTCTTTAACCAAATCTAAGGCTGCAATAATGTCATATGACGAGTCTTTATTTAGACGCTCAGCAACCATTTTCTGTTTTTTCGTTAGCTTTGCCATCTTCTATTACTCCTCGACCGTTAGACCCATACTACGAGCTGAGCCCGCAATAATCTTGACTGCTGTTTCCAAATCATTGGCATTTAAATCAGCCATTTTGGTCGTAGCGATTTCTTCCAACTGAGCACGCGTCACTTTACCAACCTTATTAAGGTTTGGAATTGCGCTACCCTTCTGGATACCTGCTGCTTTTTTCAATAAGATGGCAGCTGGTGGGGTCTTGGTAATAAAAGTAAAGCTCTTATCACTATAAACAGTGATAACGACAGGCAGAGGCAATCCTTTTTCAACATTTTGCGTTTGCGCATTAAATGCTTTACAGAATTCCATAATATTTACGCCGCGCTGACCTAAAGCTGGACCAACGGGTGGACTTGGATTTGCATTCCCTGCAGGGATTTGCAATTTAATATAGGCTGCAATTTTCTTGGCCATTTTCTACTCCTTGTGGGTAATAGCGCCGTAAGGCTCCCCGTTAAAAAAATCAGCTCTTAACGACTTGAGCAAACTCCAACTCAACCGGAGTTGAACGCCCAAATATTAACACTGATACTTGTAGTCTATTTTTGTCATAATCTACGCCTTCCACTACCGCCTCGAAGTCGGTAAATGGACCATCCGTGACTCGAACCATTTCTCCCGGCTCGTAAATTACTTTTGGACGTGGCTTATCAACGTTTTCTTCTACACGTTGTAAAATTCGGTCAACTTCCTTTTGCGTAATAGGCGCAGGACGATCACTCGTACCACCAATAAAACCCATCACCTGAGGAACACTTTTAACTAGATGCCAACTAGCCTCGTTCATTTCCATTTCTACTAAAACGTAACCAGGAAAAAACTTGCGCTCACTGGTGCGCTTTTTGCCATCACGAATTTCAACTACTTCTTCTGAAGGCACCAAAATACGTCCAAAATCATTCGTTAATTCAGCGCGCTCTATATACTCAACTAAAGCCGCCTTAACTTTATTCTCATAACCAGAATAAGCGTGTACTACATACCATCTTTTCGCCACGTTAGCCTCCCTGTCCTGTCAGCAATTTAACCGCCCACAAGAAAAACATATCAATTAACCAGAGAAAAATCCCAACCAGAATAACGGCAATAACAACAATTAATGTTGTCTGCACCGTTTCTTTTCGGGTAGGCCAAACAACTTGGCGAACTTCCTTTTTGGTATGAACTAAATATTTAAACCAACTAGCGCCTAATTCAGTTTTGTAAAGCACATAACCTGCAAGGGTTACACCAAACAACACCACTAAAATTCGCACAACCGCATGCCACTCGGCAAACGTATAGTAAGCCACAATAGAACTCAACAAAATCGCAATAGATAGGAACATCTTGATCGTATCCATTACATTTCTTGATTCTTGTACTTCTGATTTCTTATTCATACTATGTCGATATAATTAAAAAAACGATCCACATCCTATGACGTAGACCGTTAAGAATATGGCAGGGGTGGAGAGACTCGAACTCCCAACCTTCGGATTTGGAATCCGCGGCTCTACCAATTGGAGCTACACCCCTGTGAGTTAAAAAAGGGGACTATACCAGCCCCCTTTGTTTTTTGCAAGATCTTGATTATTTCAAGATCTTAGAAACCACACCCGCACCAACTGTACGACCACCTTCACGGATAGCGAAACGTAAACCTTCGTCCATCGCGATTGGGTTGATCAAAGTGATTGTCATCTGGATGTTGTCACCTGGCATAACCATTTCTACACCTGATGGTAGTTCACATGCACCAGTAATATCCGTTGTACGGAAGTAGAACTGTGGACGGTAACCATTGAAGAATGGAGTATGACGACCACCTTCTTCTTTTGATAACACATACACTTCACCTTCGAACTGGGTGTGTGGTGTGATTTTGCCTGGGTGACTTAGTACTTGACCACGTTCTACGTCTTCACGCTTGGTACCACGTAGCAATACACCTACGTTGTCACCGGCTTCACCTTGGTCTAGCAACTTACGGAACATTTCAACACCGGTAACCGTGGTTTTTTGTGTATCACGAATACCAACGATTTCGATTTCTTCACCTACTTTTACAATACCTGTTTCAACACGACCGGTTACAACCGTACCACGACCCTGGATAGAGAATACGTCTTCTACCGGCATTAGGAATGGCTTATCTGTGTCACGCTGTGGTGTAGGGATGTATTCATCTAAGGCCGCTACTAGTTTTTCGATCGCTGGCTCACCAATTTCTGATGTGTCGCCTTCGATTGCTTTTAGGGCTGAACCTTTGATTACTGGTGTGTCATCACCTGGGAAGTCGTAGTCTGATAGAAGTTCACGAACTTCCATTTCTACTAGTTCCATCAATTCTTCGTCATCTACCATATCCGCTTTGTTTAGGAACACAACGATGTACGGCACACCTACTTGACGTGATAACAAGATGTGCTCACGTGTTTGTGGCATGGGGCCGTCAGCGGCTGAACATACTAGAATCGCGCCATCCATCTGAGCCGCACCTGTGATCATGTTTTTTACATAGTCGGCGTGACCTGGGCAATCTACGTGTGCGTAGTGACGTGTTTCTGATTCATATTCAACGTGCGCTGTTGAGATGGTGATACCACGTGCTTTTTCTTCTGGCGCGTTATCGATCTGGTCGTAAGCGCGTGACTCACCACCAAATTTCTTACCTTGCACAATGGTTAGCGCCGCTGTCAATGTAGTTTTACCATGGTCAACGTGACCAATCGTGCCTACGTTTACATGTGGCTTGTTACGTTCAAACTTAGCTTTTGCCATGACGAAACCCCGTTTAGCATAATTACATTAGACTGGGCTAACCAGCCGTAAAATGGAGCTCTCATCCAGAATCGAACTGGAGACCTCTTCCTTACCATGGAAGCGCTCTACCGACTGAGCTATGAGAGCATTAGACAATGGAGCGGGTGATGAGAATCGAACTCACGTCATCGGCTTGGAAGGCCGAGGTAATAACCACTATACGACACCCGCGAATTTGGTGGAGGGTGGTGGATTCGAACCACCGAAGGCTGAGCCAGCAGATTTACAGTCTGCCCCCTTTGGCCGCTCGGGAAACCCTCCAAATGTGCGGCGTATTTTACCGATAAAAAAGAGCCTGTCAACCAGATTTAAACATTAAACTTACATTTCGTTACGTAATACAAACCCACCTTATTTGATTTTCTAACATCGGTATGCGATTCTTTACGGTTTTCAGACTTAACAAGACGGGCTATGCAATCATCGAATTTTGATCAACAACATATTTGGCATCCTTATAACAAACTACCTTCCAGTCATTTGCAACTTGAGGTCGCTTCTGCAGAAGGTAGCCTGATTACACTTCAAGATGGCCGCAAACTGCTTGATGCTATGTCGTCTTGGTGGTCGAGTATTCATGGCTATAATCATCCGGCCATTAACCAGGCCGCAATTGATCAAATTCAAACCTTATCTCACATTATGTTTGGTGGCTTCACTCACCAGCCAGCCATCCAGTTGGCAAGAAAATTAATTGAGATTAGCCCGGCTGGTTTAGAAAAAATATTCTTTGCAGATTCCGGCTCAGTGTCAGTCGAAGTTGCGCTTAAAGTCGCATTGCAATACTGGAAAAGTAAACAGCGCCCTGAGAAGAATCGATTCCTGGCTTTGCAACACGCTTATCACGGTGACACGTTTGGCGCCATGTCGGTGTGCGACCCGATTGAAGGCATGCATCATCTATTCAGTAACAACCTTATGCCCAACTACTTTGCGCCAGCTCCACAACCAGGCCTGGTGGTTGAAGACAATCACGACATTCAAGCACTCGAATCTTTATTTGAGCAACATCACACAGAACTCGCGGCTTTTATTTTGGAACCATTGGTTCAAGGTGCCGGAGGTATGCGGTTTTATCGCCCAGAATACATCAAACGTGCGCGTGAATTGTGCGATCAATATGAGGTATTGTTAATTGCAGATGAAATTGCCACAGGGTTCGGCCGTACTGGCAAATTATTTGCATGTGAGTGGGCTCACATTTCGCCAGATATTATGTGTATTGGCAAAGCTCTAACTGGCGGCTATATGACATTGGCCGCCATGCTTTGTACACAGGAGATAAGTGACACCATTAGCCAACAAAACCCCGGACTTTTGATGCATGGCCCAACCTTTATGGGCAACCCGCTCGCCTGCCGCATCGCACTCGCCAGCTTGGAGCTACTGTTAAGCCAGGATTGGCAAAACCAAGTCAAGCTAATCAGCACACACTTAACCCAAGCTTTCGAACCCTTGAAGCATTACCAAGAAGTCAGAGATATACGAGTGTTAGGGGGTATTGGGGTGATCGAATTAACACGCGATGATTTAAGTTACGCGATCCAACAAGCTGCAATTGAAAACGGCGTGTGGTTAAGACCCTTTGGTCGCCTGGTTTATACCATGCCGGCTTATAATATTTCAGCCGACAATTTACAGGCTTTAAGCCAAGGGATTAGCAACGCGGTATCGCACGTACTATCTACCCAACCATCTGGCGAGGCGACCTTAAGCGATCAGTTTGTATAACAATAATCTAAAGCGCATCTAATAAGTATTGCGGCAAAGCAAAGCAGGCCTGGTGCAAGCCTGGATTATAATAGCGAGTTTTAAAACCTGCTTGCTGATAGCGGGCTTGTAGCGAATTCAAATCGAGTCCGTTTGGTTTTAAATCCTGAGAAGCCCAAGCAAAAGTCATAATTCCGCCCACATAAGTCGGCACCGCCGCACTATAAAATCCGACCTTTTCAAACAAGGGTGACAAGCGTTGTTCAGACGTTAATACTTCATCAGTTTGCAAAAAGCTCACACCATTTTGTGCCACAAACACGCCACCCGAATTTAAACAGCGCTTAATGCCTGTGTAAAAACGTGAAGTAAATAACACTTCGCCCGGCCCGACCGGATCGGTGGAATCGGAAATAATCACATCAAACGACAAATCAGTGTCGTTAACAAACGCCACGCCATCACCGATCACCAGATTCAAACGTGCATCGTCAAACGCGCCATCCGAATGCTTAGGGAAGTAGGTTTTACACATCTCAACCACTTGAGCATCGATCTCTACCTGAGTCACACTTGTGACACTTGAGTGTTTTAATACCTCACGTAAAATCCCGCCATCACCGCCGCCGATAATCAATACTGACTTGGGTTCTGGATGCGTAAACATCGGAACATGTGTCAACATCTCGTGATAAATAAATTCATCACGCTCGGTGGTTTGAATCATGCCGTCTAACGCCATCACCCGCCCCCATTGCGCATTCTGAAAAATCACTAAATGCTGATGTTCGGTTTTGGCTTCAAACAACACCTCGTCCATCACAAAGGATTGACCCCAGGCCTGGTGCAGGGTTTCGAGATAACGCGGCTTGGCTTGAGTCACTTAAACTTCACCACGCAAAATGGTATCAACATTCACTTGGGTGGGCGAAAACGCCTGTTTGAGAACATCAATCGCTTTTTCAGGCTGGGCATCACCACACATAAACACATCAAATGCGGCAAAATCACGCTCTGGCCAACTGTGCACACTAATGTGTGACTCGGCTAACACCGCCACACCAGAAATGCCGCCATTTGGGGTAAAGTGATGCAAATGGATATGCAACAAAGTCGCCCCCGCCGCTTCAACGGCCGAGCGTAATGTGCTTTCCATTAGCTCCAACTCATCTAAACGTTTTGCGCCCCACAGGTCGATAATCAGATGGGTACCTGCATATTCCTTACCGTCACGCACAATAAAATGATCTTGGGTTAAATCTTCCACAGCTTGATCATGGGTCGGCCAATCTGACTCAATCACGGTGGTTTTTTCAATGATCTCAAAATGCTCGTTACCGGTTTTTAGAATATTTTCAGGCATGTATGGCCCACCTTCCTGTGTTAAATTTAAAAAAAAAGAGAGGCGATTATGCCCACAAAATTAAAAATTGCAAGCGGCGATTTAATCCACTTCAACAATTTCAAAACCATGCGTCATTTCGACAGAGGCTTCGAGCATTTTCGATACCGAACAATACTTTTCAGACGATAAACTCACCGCACGTGCCACTTTCGCTTCCGCCAAACCTTTGCCTTCGACAATATATTGCACATGAATTTTGGTATAAACTTTGGGTACGGTTTCAGCACGCTCGGCACTGACTTCAATGCGACAATCCCTTACATCTTGCTTACCTTTCTGCAACATCATAATGACATCCACCGCTGTGCAACCACCTAAACCTAACAACACCATCTCCATTGGGCGCGGTCCAAGGTTATGACCACCAATGGCGGGAGGGCCATCCATGACGACAGCATGACCGGATTCGGTTTGCCCGACAAAACTCATATTATCCAACCATTTTACGCTTGCGACTTTATCCATTATCAGCACTCCTTGTTCTAACCAAAACAACCAGGCCTGGTGCTTGAAAATTCAAACCACCAGGCCTGGTTGTTGTTCTAATTATTTAAATAAGTTAGCTAAAGCTTCACCCGGATCATGCGCGCGCATGAAGGCTTCGCCGATCAAAAAGCTATTCACCTTATGATCGCGCATTAACTGCACATCCTGTGGTGTGAAAATACCACTTTCGGTAACGACAATCCGATCTTGTGGGATGACATCCAATAAATCCAACGTGGTCTGCAAGCTGACTTCGAAGTTATGTAAATCGCGGTTATTAATTCCAATCATCGGCAAATCAATTTTAAGTGCACGCTCCAGTTCTTCAGCATCATGTACTTCAATTAATACATCCATACCCAAACTCTGCGCCAGCTCAGCGAGCTCGGCCATTTTTTCGTTATCCAGGGCGGCGACGATTAGCAAAACACAATCCGCCCCCATCGCACGAGCTTCGTAAACCTGATAAGGCTCCACCATAAAATCTTTGCGTATCACTGGTAAGGACACCGCGGCACGCGCTTGCTCTAAATACTCACGCGAACCCTGAAAAAAATCGACATCAGTCAAAATTGATAAACAAGCGGCACCGTGCTTTTCATAACTTTTAGCAATCGTCACCGGGTCAAATGGGTCACGCAATAAACCTTTACTGGGTGATGCCTTTTTAATTTCGGCAATGACCGCAGGTTGTCCTGTTGCCAGCTTAGCTTGCATTGCCTTAACAAAACCACGCGGTGCATCGGCTTGTACGGCAAGGTCTTTCATTTGATCTAAACTGACGCTTGGCCATTGTGCGCTGATTTCAGCAAATTTACGTTCAATAATCTTGTTTAAAATGGTCGGTCTGCTCATTAAATGGCCTGTGTAAATTGTATAAATTGATCAAGTTTTTGCTGTGCCAGGCCTTGTGCAATCGCGCCACGAGCAAGCAATACACCTTCAGCAAAACTGTTTGAAATGCCGGCTACATACAAGGCCGCCCCCGCATTTAAACAAATAATATCTTTCGCCGCGCCGTCTGAATTGTTAAACGCCGCCCGAATAATATTCAAACTTTGTTGCGCCGAGTCTACCGCCAGGCCTTCTAAACTGACATGATCCATGTCATATTCTTGAGGATCAATCGTCCACTCCCGAATCTGGCCGTTTTTAAGCTCAGCCACATGCGTTGGACAAGTCACTGAAATCTCATCCAAGCCATCTTCCGCATGCACTACCATGACGTGCTCCGAGCCCAACTGCTTTAACACTTCGGCAAATGGCACTAACAAATCGCGATCATACACACCCAAGACTTGATAAGGCGCTTGCGCTGGATTGGTAAGCGGACCTAGCACGTTAAAAATCGTACGCACACCCAATTCTTTACGTGCGGCTACCACATGCTTCATTGCGCCATGATGTGCTGGCGCAAACATAAAGCCTACCCCAACCTGTTCGACGCAAGCCGCCACCTGATTCACACTTAAGTTTAAATTTACACCAGCTGCTTCTAACACATCGGCACTACCGGACTTGCTTGATACCGAACGGTTGCCGTGTTTTGCTACGCGCGCACCCGCGGCAGAAGCGACAAATGCGGTCGCCGTGGAAACATTAAAAATGTTCGCGCCATCGCCGCCGGTGCCGCAGGTATCAACCAAATGACTACGGTCATCTAACTCCACACGAGTCGATAAATTTCGCATTACTTGGGCGGCGGCGGCTATCTCTTCAATGGTTTCGCCCTTCATGCGCAACGCCATCAACAAGCCACCAATTTGCGCATCGGTCGCCTCGCCGGACATCAAGGTTTGCATCACCGACTGCATTTCGGAACCATTCAAGTTTTCACGTTTTAATAACCGAGTTAGAGCTTCCGAAAGTGTCATAGCTCACCCCGTGCTTGATTTAAAAAATTCTGTAACATTTGATGTCCTTGCTCAGTCAAAATCGATTCTGGGTGGAATTGTACGCCTTCAATCATTAATGATTTATGACGCACCCCCATAATTTCATCCATTTCGCCTTGCTCATCTTGCGTCCAAGCGGTCACCTCTAAACAATCCGGCAAACTTGCCTGCTCAATCACCAACGAATGATAGCGCGTGGTTTCAACTGGGTTGGGCAAGTCGCTAAATACGCCAGCATTGTGATGATAAACCGGTGAGGTTTTACCATGCATCACCTGTTTAGCACGAATAATCTGGCCGCCAAACGCCTGGCCAATCGCTTGATGACCTAAACACACACCTAAAATCGGCACTTTGCCTGCGAAATGCTTAATCGCCGCCACCGAGATACCCGCTTCATTGGGCGTACAAGGGCCGGGAGAAATCACTAAGTAATCTGGCTTTAGGGTTTCAACCTGTTCAATCGAAATTTGATCATTACGATGCACCAACACCTCTTGACCCAACTCACCAAAGTATTGCACCAGGTTATAGGTAAACGAATCGTAGTTATCAATCATCAGCAACATAAAACTTCTACCTATAGTTATCGGTGTGAAGAGGAAGGATTGTCAGTGCGTAAACCTTGACTGACAAATTCAGCGGCACGAAACACGGCACGGCCCTTGTTCATGGTTTCGTCCCACTCACTTTGCGGCACCGAATCGGCGACAATGCCCGCACCGGCCTGCACATACAAACGGTCATTCTTAACTACCGCCGTACGAATCGCGATCGCCGTATCCATATTGCCATGCCAGCCTAAATAACCGACTGCACCAGCATATACCCCACGTTTGACCGGCTCAAGTTCATCAATAATTTGCATTGCACGAATTTTAGGAGCCCCCGACACCGTACCCGCTGGGAATGTGGCGCGCAAAACTTCAAGCGGTGACAAGCCAGGCTTCAACGTGCCATCCACATTCGACACAATATGCATCACATGCGAATAACGCTCGACAATCATTTTCTCAGTGAGCTTGACGCTACCGACTTCGGCAATGCGGCCAACATCATTACGCCCTAAATCAATCAACATCAAATGTTCGGCGACTTCTTTCGGATCATTTAATAAATCTTGTTCAAGTGCACGATCCTTCTCGACATCTGTACCACGCCGACGTGTACCGGCTATTGGGCGTACTGTGACTAAATCGTCTTCCAAGCGCACCAAAATTTCCGGTGAAGAACCCACAATTTGAAAATCGTCGAGATTTAAATAGAACATATAAGGTGATGGATTTAAATAACGCAAAGCCCGATACAAGTCCAACGACGACTGTTTAAACTCAATCGACATCTGTTGAGACAACACCACCTGCATGGCATCACCCGATAAGATGTATTCTTTTACCTTATCCACCGCGTCTTTGAACGCCTGCTCACCAAAACTAGATTTGAAATCGGCTTCATCCACTTGGCTATCCGCCGCAAAACTATCCGGTTTTTCAAATGACTGACCTAACTGCTGCTCCAGCTCATCAATGCGCATCTGTGCTTGTTTAAACGCGTTAGGTTTGGACAAGTCGGCCTGAATAATCACATGCACTTGGCCACTCAAATTATCAAACACCACCAATTCACGCGATACCATTAACAAAATGTCAGGCGTGCCAATTTCATCGCGCGCTGGTTGGCTTTGAGCTAAACGAGGCTCGACATAACGTACCGTGTCATAACCAAAGTAGCCCACTAAACCACCGCAAAACTTGGGTAGTTCCGCACTGTCTAGCACTTTAAACTGGGCTTGATAAGCTTCTAACCAAGCCAAAGGATCTGCCGCCACTTGATGTTCAACCACTTCACCTGCGCGCAACACTCGCACTTGTTGACCGTCCACCCGAATATGCGTATCCGAAGGCAAACCAATAATCGAATAACGCCCCCATTTATCCCCGCCCTGCACCGATTCAAATAAATAAGAATATGGGGCATTTGCCAATTTATAGTAAACCGACAAAGGTGTTTCAAAATCCGCCAACAAGGTGCGCATCACCGGCGCATGGCTATAGCCCTGTTTGGCGAGATCATCAAAATGGGATTGGGTTTGTGCGCTCATACCGATTATTTCGCCTCTAAGTAATTCGCTAATTCGACCATCGAATCCATCACCACATCCGGCTCGTAATCGCGAATGTCTTCACCGTGGTTATAACCGTATGTCATACAAAAAATGTGAAAGCCCGCTGCACGCGCCGCTTTTACATCACTTTTAGAATCGCCCAACATCAACGCGTTTTCGGGAGAAACATTCATCAACTTGGCCGCATGCAACAATGGCATGGGATGAGGCTTCTTCTGTTCGCAAGTATCACCACTCACGATAAACTCAAAGTAGTCAAACAAGCCCTTATCTTTTAACAACGGGATCGTAAAGGCCTCGGCTTTATTCGTCACACAACTTAAACGGTAACCGTTCGCCAGCATCCACTCAATACCTTGTTTCACACCATCATAAACACAACTGCGTTTTGAGGTATTGTCTTTATATAACGCCAAGAAAATCGGATAGGCCTTTTCAAACAAGGCCTCATCCGGCTCACCATCGACCGCATTGATTAAGGCGCGACGTACTAAACGTTCCACACCATTCCCGACCCAGTCACGCACCGCATTTTCACCACGCACCGGCATATCGAGCTGCTTCATCATTTCGTCAACGCAATAAGCCAAGTCCGGCACGCTATCAATTAACGTACCGTCCAAATCCAATAGAACAAATCCCGGCTTTATTTTCTGTGTCATTTAAACTCTCTTGTTATTACCCAAAGCCACGCAAGCACGAAGAAAACATTTAATTAAATGCCTCTCAAAAACCTTCGCGCTTCTGGGGCTCAGTGGTTTGCTATTAAGCCTTAGCCAATTCTTCACGCATTTGCTTAATAATGCTGTCGTAACGGTTGGCGTCACTCGCGTTTTCTTTACCGAAAATACCGGAACCTGATACAAACGTATCACAACCTGCGGCCGCGACTTCAGCGATGTTTTCAGCTTTTACGCCACCGTCAATTTCTAAACGGATCTCTTGACCACTCGCATCAATTAACTTGCGAGCTTCACGCAACTTGTCTAATGCACGCGGAATAAACGCTTGACCACCAAAACCAGGGTTAACCGACATAATCAAAATCATGTCAATCTTATCCATCACATGATCCAAATAACTTAAAGGCGTACCCGGGTTAAACACCAGGCCTGCTTTACAACCTTCTGCTTTGATTAATTGCAATGTACGGTCGATATGCTCAGACGCTTCTGGGTGGAAGGTAATAATGTCTGCGCCCGCGCTGGCGAAATCGCCAATCAAACGATCGACCGGCTTCACCATTAAATGCACATCAATCGGGGCTTTAATATCTTCGCGCACCATAAACTTCTTTAACGATTCACACACCAACGGGCCAATCGTTAAGTTCGGCACATAGTGGTTATCCATTACATCAAAGTGCACCACGTCCGCACCCGCAGCCAATACATCTTTTACATCTTTGCCCAACTGTGCAAAATCCGCTGATAAAATAGACGGTGCGATCCAATTTGCTTGCTTAGCCATAACATTTCCTCATCTTTAATAAAATTGAATTCGAAGCATTTTACCAGCATCCGAATAAATTTCACCTCAAGCTTTGCCAAAAACAATATAATGCGGCCAAAAGCCCCATAAACTTAAGAGGTTCAAAATGGAAATTCAACACACACGTACCACCAGCATTATCCGCCGTGGTATCGGTATTTTTGAAATCATCGGCCTAACGATCATCGCCCTCGCCACCATTTTTGCGGGTTACACCGAAGTGAAGTTCATGATCACCCAAGGCCAGGTAACACTTGGCGACTTGCTCTTATTATTTCTTTACTTAGAAGTCTTAGCCATGGTAGCTATTTACCTCGACTCGGGTAAATTACCGATCCGCTTACCTTTATATATTGCGATTATTGCGATGGCGCGTTACTTAATTCTAGAAATGAAAGATCTCACCGAATATGAAATGCTCGCTGTGGGCTTAACCATTGTACTGGTTGCGGCCTCTATCTTAGTATTGCGTTTTGGCTCGCTCAAATTCCCATCCGAAGACCGCGTCGGCCCAAGATGGGCCGCCATGCCTAAAAAGATCGAAAATAAAACCAAAAAGATTGAAGATGAATCGGAGAACTTGTCATGAATGCGTTGTATGAATCCAACCTGACCAGTTTAAAACTGCTTAACCGTGGGAAAGTGCGCGATATTTACGACCTAGACACTGAGCATCTACTCATTGTCACCACTGACCGCGTCTCCGCGTTTGATGTGATTTTACCCACACCCATTCCGGGCAAAGGACGCATTCTGAGCGAAACCGCCCAGTTTTGGTTCAAACGCACCCAAAACATTCTCCCCAACCATATCGCCAACGACTTAATGCTGGCCGATTACCTAACACCCGACGAACTCCAACAGCTCGATGGGCGCGGGGTGATTGTGCGCAAATTCAAACCCCTGCCGGTCGAAGCGATCGTGCGCGGCTATTTAGTCGGTTCCGGCTGGCAAGAATACAAACAACACCAAAGTGTGTGCGGCATCGCCTTACCACCAGGCCTGGTGCAAGCCCAACAACTACCTGAGCCCATCTTTACGCCATCAAGCAAAGCCGAAGTGGGCGATCACGACGTTAACATTAGCTTCGACGAGATGAGTCAACTGATTGGCGAAACCAAAGCCAACCAAGTGCGCGACTTTAGTTTACAACTTTATAAACAAGCCGCTGAGTTTGCGCTTGAGCGTGGCATTATTATTGCCGACACCAAATTTGAATTTGGCGAAGATCATAATGGAAACATTTATTTAATCGACGAAGCCCTCACGCCTGACAGCTCACGTTTCTGGCCGGCTTCTAGTTACTCGCCAGGCCAAAATCCGCCTAGTTTCGACAAACAATATATTCGGGATTATCTAGAAACCCTAGATTGGAATAAAACCGCCCCCGGCCCAGAACTGCCCACTGAAGTGGTGAATAAAACCCTCGAAAAATACCAAGAAGCCAAAGCGCGCTTAACTGAAAATTAACAAACCCAACTAGCAAGTTATGTCTAATACAACCAGGCCTGGTGGTTATTTTATTACCGGCACCGACACCGAAATTGGCAAAAGCCACATCGCCTGCTGTATAGCGATGGGACTGATTCAGCAAGGTCACACGGTCGCGCCCCGCAAACCGATTGCCTCCGGTTGTATTAAACAACCGGACGGCTCATTGCTCAGTGTAGACGCCTACCGCCTTCAACAAGCCAGCCAAACCCATGATTCGCTACAAACCATTTGCCCTTATCAATTTGAAGCCCCTATTTCACCGGCCCGCGCGATTCGCCAAGCCAATCAAACGATTGGTCTAGAAGATCTAAAACAAACCTGCCAAGCCCCCGCTTCTCAGTTTTTATTGGTCGAAGGCGCAGGCGGGTTTTTATCGCCCTTGTGTGATAACGCCTTAAATGCGGATTTAGCCGCGCAACTCCAACTTCCCATCATCTTAGTAGTCGGCAATCGACTAGGCTGCATTAACCATGCCCTTTTAACGGTCGAGGCGATTCAACAACGCGGCCTCAAACTCGCCGCGATCCTGCTCAACGATATTCAAGCCGACAGCGACCTAGATAACCTAACCGACTTAAAAAACCTCCTACCAAATCAACATATTATCCACCAACCCCATCAAGCTAAACCCACCGCTATTTTGCTTTAAAAAACATCACATGCGTTTAAGGCCCGTCCAAAGCCGATGTTGTAAAAAAACAACAACATTGGTTTTTGTGGTTTTTAAATCACACATAGTTGCACGCTCTAAAATTTATACAGTAGAGTAGCTTCCAAGTTCGCTCTAAAGCGGACAGTTTTAAAACTAAAACTCAATAACTAACTAATTAGGAAGACAGCATGAAAAAGAATATTCTAGCTATCGCTATCGCATCTGCCGTTGCAGCCCCTGTTGCTATGGCTGAAGCTCCAACCGTATACGGTCAAGCTAACGTTGGCATCGATATCGCATCTGTAGATGGTGGCACAAGCGGCCAAAACATGGATAGCCGTAACTCACGTGTTGGTGTTAAAGGCTCTGAAGACCTAGGTAACGGTCTAAAAGCCGTTTATAAGTTTGAATTTACTGTTGACCCAACTGTAAGTGGTAGCAACATGGCTTCACGTAATTCGTATGTTGGTGTTGCAGGTGGTTTCGGTACGGTTGTTATGGGTCGCCATGACACGCCTTTACGTATGATCCAACCTTCTGATGCATTCGCTAATGCTGCTTACACTGGTAACAACCGCTCAACTTTCAACGGTGGTTTTGAAGGTGAAGATCGTCTAGACGAAGTTCTTGCTTATATGTCTCCAGATTTTGGTGGCATTAAATTTGCAGTTGCAGCATCTGGTCAAGATAACCTTGCTAGTGCTGGTGATGATCAAGCCTTAACAAACGGCACATCAATGAACGTGACTTACGGATCTAAGAAGTCTGGCATCTTTGCTGCAGCTGGTCAAACGACAGCCTTGGGTGGTGATTATGCAGTAACTCGTGCAACTGTTCAGTACAATGAAGCAGGTCTTTTAGCCTCTTTCATGTATAACGCAGAAAAAGACGTTGGTAACTCTATGACTTTAGGTGCGGCATATAAAATGGGTGCATTACAGCCTAAAGCTAAAATTGCCATGATTACCTATGATGTAGCAGATGCAAACGGCGACGATTCTGCAATGAACATCGGTGTTGGTGTTAACTATGCACTTGGTAAGAAAACTACCTTAGCAGCAGAATACGCGATGCTTGCAGAAGGTGCGCGCTCTGGTAAAAATGCCGACACAGCTATTGGTAACGCGGCTACAACAGCAATTACTGTTGCTCTAAGCCACAAGTTCTAATCTAACGCTGTCCTAGACAGTTAAGATTAAAACCTAAAACCCCGCCGTCAAACGCGGGGTTTTTTTATGCCTAAATTCATTAATTTTTTGATAAAAATTCTTCGCTTCACTCAGAATAACAAGTGACTTTTACAACCCACCAGGCATGGTGGTTGATTGGAATGGTCTTTTTATTTAAAAATGCGTTCTTGGGTTAAATGGCATTTTTTCCGCCATTTGTTGATAGAAGGCTTTCGCGTCTTCGGTTTGTGCCGCTGGCGTATAGATTTGCACGACGACATATTGATCTCCCGGGGTTTTGCCTAAACCGCGCCCTTTTATACGCAACTTGCTACCCGACTGAGTGCCGGCCGGAATTGATAAGTTGACCTTGCCTTTTAGAGTCGGTACTTGCACCTTGGTGCCCAAGGCCGCTTCCCAAGGGGTGAGGGGTAAATCCAGTAACACATCGTCGTCTTTCACCTTATAAAGTGGATGCGATTGCAGGTCGATTTCTAAATACAAATCGCCATTCGGCCCGCCACCAAACCCAGCACCGCCTTGACCACTCAGACGAATACGCTGGCCTTGTTTGATGCCCGCCGGAATTTTGACTTTGATTTGTTTCTGACGGGTCACCACTTGCCCACGCGCATCGGCCTGCGGCACTTGTAAGTTTAAGGTGCGTTCGTTGCCATTTACCGCATCTTCTAAACTCACGAGAATTTTAACCACCTGGTCGTCGCCTTTTTGTTGGTACCGTTGACCACCAAAGCCACCACCGAAACCGCCACCGCCAAAACCACCTTGGCCGCGAAATAAGGATTCAAAAAAGTCACTAAATCCGCCGGCTTGTCCACCGCCAAACATGCCTTCAAATCCGGGTGGTGGATCAAAGTGTTGACCGTTTTGGTAGTTTGAACCAAATTGATCGTACATCGCCCGTTTTTCTTTATCGCTTAAAACCTCGTAGGCTTCGCTTAAATCTTTAAACTTGGCTTCGTCACCGGTGGGTTTGTCAGGATGATATTTTCCCGCTAACTTACGATAGGCTTTTTTAATATCCGCTTCGCTCGCGCCACGCTCTATACCTAAAATTTGATAATAATCTTTATATTCCATTTTCGCTTCCATCTCATCAGATTGCGTTATTTATTAAGCTGTATATAAGGCGTAGAGCTTGGTTTTTCAATGCATTGGCCGAATTATTTTAAGTTGCTCGCAAGCGGCTTAAGCCGCATAATAAGCTGATTCATATAAAGATACACAAAAAGTACGTTCATTATGACCTCAAACATGGATCAGATTTCGATTCGCCCCAATGGCACCCTACAAGTTTTATCTCACCAAGAGGCCGAACAGCTTTGCGACACCGGCGATAAAGGTTTAAACGAAACCTTACGCTTATGTGCGCTTGCGGTGTTAAATACCGGCAGCGATTTAGACAGCGGTTTAAAATTGTTAGAGCTAAATCCGAACTTTAATATCAAGGTGACCATTCGTGGGCGCGGCTTAGAGCTTATTTTAAACCATCCACCCGCGCGCGCATTTGTTAATGGTGAATTGATTGAAGGTTTAAAAGAACACTTGTTCGCGGTGGTGCGTGATCTGCTTTACGCACGCAACGACGTGCTGGAGTCAGACTTATTTAACCTGAATGATTCGTTTGGCATTACCAACGCCGTGTTTCATATTCTGCGTAATGCGGGGGCCTTACGCCCAAATGAACGCCCCAATATAGTGGTGTGCTGGGGTGGTCATGCTATTCCTCGTCACGAATATGAATATGCCAAGCACGTTGGCTATACCTTAGGTTTATATAAAATCAATATTTGTACCGGTTGTGGCCCAGGTGTGATGAAAGCGCCCATGAAAGGTGCCGGGGTTGGCCACCATAACCAGCGTTACGATAATCGCCGCTACATAGGTATCTCCGAGCCGGGCATTATCGCGGCTGAAGCGCCTAATGCGGTGGTAAACGAGTTGGTAATTTTGCCGGATATTGAAAAACGTTTGGAAGCTTTTGTGCGTTTAGGTCACGGCATTATTATTTTCCCAGGCGGGCCGGGGACGCTAGAAGAGCTGCTGTACATTTTGAGTTTGTTATTGCATCCACAAAATTCCGATTTGCCTTTCCCATTAATTTTAACGGGGGATGAGCACAGCCGACTTTATTTTGACAAGATCCAACATTTCATTAAAGCTACCTTGGGTGAAATGGCCTTGGCCCGTTTGCAAATTGTGATTAACAATCCTGAAAAAGTAGCTGACATTATGCATGAAGGCATGAATATCGTACATCAAGACCGTAAAGACACCAGCGATGCCTACTATTTTAATTGGTTACTGCATATTGACCCATCACTGCAACAACCTTTTGAACCGACCCATGAGGCTATGAGCCAGCTAAACTTAAGTAAAAACCAGCCGATTCACGAATTGGCGGCGCAGTTACGCCGTGCATTTTCTGGCATAGTTGCAGGTAACGTTAAAGCCAGCGGCTTAAAAGCGATTGCCGAACATGGGCCATTTGAACTGCATGGCGACCCAGATATTATGCAAGCCTTGGATGAGTTGCTAAGCTTCCTAGTCGAACAAAAACGCATGAAGCTCGACACCTCACAATACATCCCTTGTTACCGAATTATTAAAGAGTAACCCCTCATGACTTTTGCCGATTTAGATCTAGACCCTTGTTTATTAGAAACATTGGAGTCTCTCCACTTTCATCGCCCCACCCCGATCCAGCAAGCGGCGATTCCACTGATGATGCAAGGCAAGGATGTCTTAGCGGGCGCGGCCACCGGCACCGGTAAAACGGCGGCGTTCGTATTGCCAGCGTTACAACATCTAATTGATAATCCTAAACAAAGCCGGTGGCCACGTATTTTAATGCTCGCCCCAACGCGCGAATTGGCTTTACAAATCCGCACCGTGGTACGTCAGTTAAGCCAAAGCATGCATATTCGCTCAATGCTTATTAGCGGTGGCTTTGCGCAAAACAAACAAATTGACAATTTAGGTCGTTCTTTTGAAATTCTGATCGCCACACCTGGTCGTTTATTAAACCTGCTTAACCAAGAAGAAATCGAACTGCACGATCTAGAGATGGTCATTATCGATGAAGCGGATCGTATGTTAGATATGGGCTTAGGCCCAGATGTGTATGCGTTATTAGATGCGTTACCAGGCGATTTTCAGGCGGCGTTATTTTCTGCGACCCTCGCCGGGCATAATATTCAAAACTTTGCCGATCGGTTATTGGACGAGCCGACGATTGTGCAAGTGGATGCGGCTAACCAACAATCCACGCAAGTTCAACAATGGGTATATTTTGCGGATGATCGCGCCCATAAAGAAAAGCTGCTGCAAGCCATAGTGGAAGATCCAAGTTGCCAAAGTGCGATTGTGTTCTGCAATAAAAAAGAGCGTGCGATCAGCTTAACCGAATGGCTTCAAACCCAAGAGATCAATGCCCAAGTATTACACGGGGATTTTATTCAAGCCAAGCGTTTAGAAAAAGTGAGCAAGTTCAAGGAAGGCAAAATCAAAGTCCTGGTCGCCACGGATGTGGCCGCTCGTGGATTGGATTTATTAAATATCACCCACGTTATTAACTATGATTTGCCGTTGCGTGGTGACCTTTATATTCACCGCATAGGTCGCACCGGACGTGCTCAAAATGTGGGTGTAGCGATTAGCTTAGTAGAAGGTCATGAGCTAAAGTCTTTAGAGCGCATTCAATACCACCTGCAATCTAAAATTCCAGTGAGTAAAATTGCAGGTTTGGAAGCACGCTTAACCGCAAGTAAGGTTAAAGCCGGCGCTAAGAAAAAGCCCCATAAGAAAAAAGCGGCCAAAAAAGCCGCTTCTAAAAAGAAATAGAACGCGTTTATATTAACGCACCTCTATTAACCCCAGGCACCAGGCCTGGTGGTTAAGTTAAAACTCGGCCCATTCATCCTTGCTGGTCGATTCTTTTGTTTTCTCTGTTGATGCTTGAGCCGCTAACGAAGACTTGGTTTCAGACTTGTCTTTACGCTTTGGTGGTAAGGACGGTGCTTGATTTGTCTTTGTGGTTTGGGTGGTCTTAAAAAACGCCATGCGTTCACTTAATACATGAGATTGCTCTCGCATACTTTCTGCCGCGGCCGAGGTTTGCTCAACCAAAGCTGCGTTTTGTTGTGTTCCTTCATCAATTTCAGAAATCGCTTTTTGCAATTGCAACACTCCTTCTGACTGCTCGGAGGAGGCATTTGAAATTTCAACACTCATTTCGGTGGCGCGTTCGATTGATACCGCGATTTCATTGATGACCTCGCCTGATTCCGAGGCTAACTTGGTGCCTTGATTTATGCGATCCACACTTTCGTTAATTAAGCCAGTAATATCCTTGGCGGCATCGGCTGATTTTTGCGCTAACGCTCGCACCTCACCCGCTACAACAGCAAAGCCACGTCCGTGTTCGCCCGCTCGCGCGGCTTCTACCGCTGCGTTGAGTGCTAGTAAGTTGGTTTGAAAAGCAATACCATCAATCAAGGTTACAATTTCCGAAATTTTATGGCTGGATTGTTGAATCGCATTCATGGCTTCAATCGTAGATGCCATAACCTTAGACGCCTGCTTTGCCTTAGTCTCAACCACTCGCTCAAGCTCAGTCGCTTCCTGGGAATTTTGCGCATTGTTTTGCACCGCAGCACTAAACTCCTCCATAGTCGCCGAACTTTGTTCGATTGCAGCGGCCTGTCTTTGCACACGATCACTTAAATCCATCGAACCTTGCGCGACCTCTAGCGAAGCATGGCTAACCGACTCGGCGGTTTCAACCGCAATCGACACAATCTCATCTAGATTTTGAGTGGATTTGTTAATCGCTTGTTTTAAAACATCCAACTGACCTTGATACTCTGCTTTTATAGTTTGAGTTAAATCGCCCTCAGACTGAGCAATAACAACTTTCGTAATATCGGCGACCGCCGCCTCTAATTCGTCCATTGACTGATTCACGTTGTTTTTAAGGGTGTCCAACTGACCCTTTGCAACCACTTTCACTCGTTGCGAAAACGCACCTTGTGCCATCGAATTCATAATCTCATTCACTTCATCAATAACATTATCAAGACTTCCCAAAGCGGCTTCGACTTGCTGACTGAATGCCTTCGGTACACGTTCATCCATCTTGGCATCAAACCGACCTTCATGCAGAGCCTGCATAATTTTAGACAGCTCAGACATCATAAACTCTACACTTTCAACCGAACCATTTACGCCTTGCTTCAGTTCAGCTAAATCACCCTTCAAATCGGCCTGAATACGCTTATCGAATTGCCCATTTGCCATCGCACCTACAACCGAATTGGCTTCCAAAATACTGTTGTAAACACTTTTCAACATGCCATTTAATGCGGTAGAAATTTGATTGAGTTCATCTTTGGTTGGCTTAACTTTAGTGTCAAACTTCATGGATTGCGCAATATCCGTGACGGAGTTTACGGTTTGGATAATGCCCTTTCTGATTGACTGAGTAGTGAACCAAGATATAAGGCCGATTAATGCCAAAAATAATACGCCTAGCAGCAACATTAAATTACTCTGACTATTAGCAAAATCTTCTGCTTCTAACTGCGCTTGTCTAGCAAGCGTCATGGTTTGTGAACGGGCTTGCTGATTTAAAATTAGAGCCTCGCGAACCTGAGGATTCATCTTAGTCAGTAAATGCAAGTTAGCTTGGTTATATTGACCACTTCGAAATAGCTCAATACCGGTTTCAACACTGGATAGATAAGTATCTAAACTAGTTTGAAAACGTTTCATTTCTTCCGCAACATAGTGTGCTTGATGATGTGCATAAAACTCTTTGAGCTGCTTTTCTATCTTGTCTCGATAAGCCAACATTTGTTCAAAATGCATGGTTTGCTCATGATCATGCATACTTACGATTTCCGGGTCTTTTGGGTCATGTTGCAATGTCAATAAATATTGGTTATGGATATTCAATAATGAGCTGTCAAGATTCACTAACGCTCGTAATTCAGATAGGCCATCATTATAAATGACCGTATTCTTTAAACGATCATTACCCATATAGCCCAGACCCGCCAGTATGGCGAGAGATAAAAATGAGATTAGTGACATTATGATTAAACGTAAACGAATTGACATGGTGACTCCATAAAAAACGATTGAAGAGATACTTGGGATTATTAATTACTTATCGAAACAAATGTATCCGAATAGCCACCCTGAAATAAGCATAAAATGTTCATAGTGATCCGCAATTGATTTTACTCAATTATAAAGATCAGATTATATTATTTATGCAATTAGTCTTTAGAGTTGTTTTTGGAGAGATAAAAAAACCGGCAAAAGCCGGTTTTTATGGTGGAAAAGTATGTCTTGAATTTACGTTTTTAATGTCTTTTAAAGTGCTTCACTTCGTTGAAAATACCTTGATTGGCAAGTAAGTCGATGTTCAGGATAATCACCATAATCTCTTCTAAGGTCGCCAAACCGCGCACATACTCTTCGCTGACGGCTTTATTATCACCAAACGACGGCGAGTGCTGAAGCTGATCAATATTGACATCGTGTACATCGGATACGCCATCTACCACCAAGCCGATGGTTTTTTGCACTTCCATTTCCGAACCTTCTGCGCGGTGATTGACGTGTATCACGATCACCACCGTACTTTCATCATATGTTGGCTTGCTAATATTAAAACGTTCGCGCATGTCAATAATCGGTACCACCGCACCACGCATATTAATGACGCCTTTGACATACCCAGGCATATTGGGCAATTGAGTCGGACTTTCCCAACCACGAATTTCTTGCACGCGTAAAATATCAATGCCGTAGGTTTCATCGCCTAAAATAAAAGTTAGGAACTGATCTTGATCCCCACCTTTTAAGCCAATCTCACGCTCGATATCTTGAGTGGCTTGCTCCGCCGCTGCGGCTTGTGATTCGCTCATTAGAATTCACTCCATTCATCATTTTGTTCCATTCTAGCCGATTTTTGATCCTTTGAACTAGTAGATTTTGATTTGCCAGGTTTGTCAGCTGGCTTAGCCAATGCTTTAGGTGTTTCCGACTGTTGTGTTAATGCTTTAGGCTTTGAAGTTGACGTGATTCTTTTGTTGGCATGTCCTGTATTAAAGAACGCCATATCTTGACTTAAGTTAGCCGCTTGTTCACTCATGCTTTCTGAGGCGGCAGAGGTTTCTTCAACCAAAGCGGCATTTTGCTGAGTAACCTGATCAATATCAGCAATCGCCTGATGCACTTGATTCACACCTTCAGCTTGCTCGGCTGAAGCGCGGGCAATTTGTGAGATCATTTGCGTTACTTCTTCTACCGAGCCAGTAATGGCGTTTAACATTTCCCCTGATTCGGAGGCCAGCTTGGTCCCCTGATCGATACGTGACACACTTTCACCGATTAAGGCTGAAATGTCTTTAGCCGCTTCGGCCGATTTCTGCGCTAACGCACGTACTTCACCAGCGACTACCGCAAAGCCACGACCATGATCACCGGCACGCGCCGCTTCAACCGCCGCGTTTAAGGCAAGTAAGTTAGTTTGGAAGGCAATGCCATCAATTAAGGTGACGATCTCGGAAATCTTATGACTCGACTCTTGAATCGAGTTCATCGCTTCAATGGTTTGTTGCATCACTTGCGAACCTTGGTTCGCTTGCTTTTGCACGTTTTCGGCCACATGGGTCGCTTGTTTGGCATTTTCTGTATTATTTTGGACGGCTGAATTCATCTCATCCATAGTAGCCGATGTTTCCTCTAACGCCGCAGCTTGCTCTTGTACTCGCTGACTTAAATCAAGCGCCCCCTTGGAAACTTCGTCCGCCGCAGAATGGACGATATCAGATGCCTCAATCGCTTTAGAAACCACATCGGTTAATTTTGCTGCTGAGGTGTTCACGGCTTCGGTCAACATACGTAAATCACCATGATATTCATTGGTGATATTCTGAGTTAAATCGCCTTCAGATTGTGCCACAACCACACGTGTAATATCTTCAATCGCAGCCTGTAAGGCGCTCATTGAGCTATTAATATTTTGTTTAAGTGTAGCCAACTCTCCTCGTGCTTCAGTGTTAACACGGTGTTGGAATTTACCTTGGTTCATATAATGCATCACATTATTAATCTCAACGATCACTTGATTAATACTGCTTAATGCACTTTCTACCTGTTCGCTAAAGGCGCGCGGTACACGCTCATCCATCTTGGCATCAAACTGACCGTTATACATGGCTTGCATGACTTTTGCTAACTCTTTCATCATAAAGTCAACTTGATCAGCCGAGGCATTAACGCCTTGTTTTAACTTATCTAGATCGCCAACATATTGGGCATTTACACGTTGACTAAAGTCTGATTGAGCAATGGCTCCTACCACACGATTCGCATCTGTAATGGCTTTAGCCATGTTTTCAAGTAGTTCATTAAAGGCCGAAGCCGCAATGCCCACCTCATCCATTTTGGATACTTTAACACGCGCACTAAAGTCGCCTTTTTGTTGCACATGGCGAGACACTCTTACTAACTCATTTAATGGTCGTGTTACAGCCAATAAGGTCACGCGTGAAAATAATATAGCCAGTATGAATATTAGAATCGAGCCAACAATCGCGATCATCATGGTGGATTCATAGTTGGATTGTGCCGATTCATTTAACTCACCCGCAACTTTTAACTGTAAATTCACTAAATCGGTAATAGCTTCTGAGATTGGATCGATAACTGGATAAAGTTCGTTAATACTAAACTGAGTTAAGGCCTGCATATCACGTGCTTTTACAAAACCAAGCAAGGTTTCAACTGCACGGTCAGCTGGCTGCATTAAACTTTGAGCCGTTTGTGCGAGCTTAGCTTCTTGTTCAGTTAAGGTTGTGGCCATATAGCCATCCCAAAGCTGTTTAATATCCTTTTGAGCGCTCACAATATTTTTTTCAGCTTCTTGCCAACTGATATTGCCATTTCTTAATTTGTGGTTGGTATCCACAATATTGACTGCGTAAGAATCTGCAATCCCTTTTAAATCCTGCAAAGGTACGATTCGATCGTCATACAGCGCATGTAGATCATTATTAAATGCACGCATTTCATTAAGCCCAATGCTTATAGCAAGCACCGAAAAAGCTAACAACCCCACTACTAGGCTGAGAATTCTGTTTTTAATCGACATAGGCACCTCTTTGCTCTTATTTGTTAAGTCGGTAACTGTAAAAATACTTATCTTTATATAATGGATGCATTATATAGCAATATATTCAAAAGTTTATTAAACCTTTTTTATAGTGTGAGAATAGTGAACAATTCTCGAATCACCACCGTGGCGTAGCGCCCCGGTGCCAAGCTAAAATCGACTTGTAATGTTTGATTATCGACCCATTGCCAGTTCAGTTTTTTGGGCAAAACCCGCAAAGCGCGGCGCTCTTGTTTTAAACCTAAATCCGCAAGGGCTTGGTACCAGGCCTGGTACTTGGTGAGCACTTGGGTTTCGAGCTTGAGTGCGGCCTGCTGTGTGGCTAATTCCCCTGCCCCCACCAGTGCGCCGGTAGGGTGAATATCAAGTTCATTTACACGCTCGATTAATTCGTTCGACGCATCGTCCACAAACCATTTATCCGAGCCTTCCAACTGAAATACATCGCCCGGCCAGGCCTGGTTCCAAGCTTGTTGGCGTACGCGCTCGGCTAAAATTTCGTTAAAAATAAACGAACGCGCGGATGAGATATAGAGGCTGCGTTGCGCCGGTTTTAAACGCGTGAGTTCGCCGTCAAAAAAACGCTGCGCCATGACGAGATTATGTTCGTTTCGACCAAAACGTTGCTCACCAAAATAGTTGGGCACACCTTGGGTTTGAATTTGCTCTAGACGTTGTTCGATTTCGGCTTGATCACCGCTCACGTCTCGCAAAGTGAGAATAAACCGATTACCACTTAAGCCGCCCGTTTGCAGCTTGCGTTGGTGACGCGTGTGTTTGAGGATGCGCATGGAATCAAATTGAAATGCGGCAAAATCCGGATTTTCGCGCCCAGGCAGATATAGACTGAACCATTGGCGCGTAATACCGTGACGGTCTTTTAACCCGGCGTAGCCAATATCGCGCAATCGAATGCCCGCCCATTTGGCTAAGTGTTGCGCGGCCCAATCGGTGTTTTCGCCTTGTTTTTCAACCCATAACCATAAATGTTCGCCTTCACCACTGAGCGAATAAGCAATGGTTTCTTCGACTTGAAAGTCAGCCGGTTCGGATTTAATACGGGCTTGAGCATTGGGTACGCCATAAGCGTAAGGCAGGGTTGAATAGTGGGACAAGGGATTCTCTTAAATTAATCACCAGGCCTGGTTACTTCAATTAGCACCAGGCCTGGTGCTATTAGACGTAAAATTAAACTTATATATTGCGGAAGGTTTTCGATGACATGGGTTTTTCACGTCCGGTTTGCGGCTCTTCGGCAAACAATTCCAGCTTCAGCTCTTTAATATTGCCTGGGCGCACAAACTGGTCGATTAACTGACGAGAACCGGGCGGATCATCTTTGCCAAGATACAAATAGACATTACGCAACTGACAGTTGTTGTTAGGGTCTGACGCAGCATGACGCAACCAGCTGCTGCCTTTTAACTCATAGCCGTCATTGGTAACGAGCTGCATCGTATGATAATAAGGCGACTTAATGGCCACCGGGTGATCCAAACAAATTTCCAGCACACGCGAAAAGTTACCTGAACCTCGGTCTATATCAGTTAACAATTGAGCACTCACGATTTTGGCGGGTTCTTTTTCGCAGCCAGTTAAGCCCAGTGCACCCAACACTAACGTGACCGCTAACACTTTTTTTAATTGCATCATATTTGTATCCTCAGAAAAGTCAGTTGAGGTTTTCCTCTATTCTTGACTGTTTTATTTATTTTTTATTATCTAAATCCCGCGTGTTTAAAACGGCTGTTGAATCCCTGCAATTTGCCAATCGCCTTCGCCTTTGGCTAAACGGCGAATATGCCAAATTTCATTAAAGGCGTGAGCAGGCTCATCATGAGACTCTTTAATAAAGCCACTAAACCCTAAGCTCACGACAAAATACTCATCTTCCAAAGATTGATCCAATACCTCTGTATAAAGGGTATCGACCGCAGTATGGTTTTCGCCAGCTTGAACTTGCTGCATTAAGCCTTGTAATTCTGCAAATAACTCGGGAGTACAATAGCTTTTAATTTCAGTCGCATCAGCGCGATCCCAAGCCGCTTGAATCGCCATAAAATGCTGTTTCGCACCCTCTACAAAACTGGCCTGATCAAACCAAGCCGGTGCATCCACACCATGTTGTGCGTAATCGCTTAAACCCGAGCCAATGACCGGCACAAGCGGTTCCGCATTGCGGTCTGTATTCGCCGACGGCGCACTATTTGCACGCTCATAAATCGGCGGCTGCGACTGACGGGTTTGAGGCTCTGAGCCTTGTTCGTAAGCCAACGTTTGTTGCTGACGTTGACGAGCGCGCAAAAACATCATCAAACCCATAATTAATAACGCCACCAACAAAATGTCGAAAAACTGGAACCCTTCAAAGCCTTCACCGAAAATCATCCAAGCCAGAAAACCGCCTGCAGCTAAACCCGCCAAAGGTCCTAACCATTTAGCAGAACCCGTCGCCGCTTGACCGGCTTTAGCGCCTTGACGTGGGGTTTGCGCCGCTTGCTGCTTCTGTGCAGGCGCTTGACGCTGTTGCATAGTCATGGATTTTTGTTTTCCAAAACTGCCACCGCCACCAAAACGCTTGGCTTCCGCCGGCTGCGGTAGCACAAACGTTAAGCTCAACACGAGCGCGGCCATCGAAAATAACGTTGACTTCATATTTATCCCTTTACTAATCAAGGTAACCATTTGTATAAAATTTATATTGATTGTATCCCCAAGCCTGATTTTTAACAACCAGGTCGAGTGCTTTGTGATTCGCGAAATTAAAGTGCTTCTAGCATCGCCTGTTTTAACGCTTGGTCGGATAACACCAGTGGATTACCCAACATGCTGCCGCTGCGACAATGATCGAGAATTGGCTGCACGTTATCTGCACGCAAACCAAATTCGGCCAAACCTTGCGGAAGATGAGTGTCGACTATGTTTTCCAATGCCATCACCATGCCTGGTAGGTCAGCATAACCCAGTAATAACTGCGACACTTCAGTATATTTAGCGAGCGTTTGCGGCGCGTGCTCCGCATCACTCGACAACAACGCTTCAATATTTGCGCGCGTAATGGGTGCGAGCAATTTGGCACACACCAAACCATGCGGTGCTTTAAAAAATGCACCAATCGGTCCGGCTAAACCGTGCACCGCGCCCAACCCCGCATTAGCTAACGTCATGCCTGACAAGCTCGCCGCTAACATTAAACGCCCATAACCTTCTTGGCGCTCCGAGTCCTCGCTTGATTGAATTAAATCGAATGCACCGTTAAACAACTCCATACCCTGCCAGGCCAACGCATCCGTGATGGGGTTGGCTTTCAGGGTGGTATAAGACTCAAGCAATTGCGTAAACGCGTCCATCGCCGTGGCGTAAAGCACATTCGGCGGACAATGCGTTAAAAAAGCCGGGTCCAACCAGGCCTGATGGGCGACCAGACGATCATCTCGAAAGGATTTTTTAAACTCGCCTAAGCGTGAAATAACGGCGTTTTTTGTAGTTTCGGAGCCGGTTCCGGCGGTGGTCGGTATCGCAATAAACGGCAGCGGATCGGTTTCAAGCTTTCGATCACAGCCCACGCCCTCTAAATAATCCACCACCGAAAAACGCTCTGGCAATAAACCAGCCACGGCTTTGGCCGCATCCAACACGCTGCCACCGCCAAAACCCACCACCAGTTCAATGTCTTCTGGCGCTTGCTTAACTAGGTTATCAATCATGTCCGCAGAGGGTTCGCCTTGTACAACTACACGATGCACGCTTCGCTGCTCAAACAACCTGGTTAAACGTGGTTCAACAAAGTGTTGGTCGGCATAACCGCTACTGATTAACATGAACGATCGCTGTGTTTGCGCCAATAATGCGTCAGCGAGTTTTTGGTCGGTGATTCCCCAACCAAATTGTATGGCAGGCATTTTTGCAAATTGAAACGCTGGAATCATGCGCCCACCTGCGCGGGTTTTTCCACCACCAAACGTACCATGCGACCATTTTTAAGTGGTGCTTGATCGACTAAATTAAAACCAACCGCTTCGAGCATATAAATAATGTCGGCGGCGTGATAACGATTATGTTCTAAAAAATGCTCAAACGCATCTTCCAGGTCTTCGCGTTTAAGCTGGCCTTGGGAGATTTCGGCTTGCGGATAACGGTGGGTTAAGTAATCCTCTAATGGCTGACGAACCAAGTCAATCACACAAAAACGACCGCCCGGTTTTAACCAACGATACGCCGCTTGAAACATCAACACCGGCTGAATCACTTCATGCACCACTAAGTTGGTCATAATTGCGGCCACCGAATTCTCAGCCACCACCAGGCCTGGTGCATTTAAATCATCTAACTCAATACGCGCATTCGCCGGTAAACCCACCAACGCCTCTAACATATAAGGCGCAGCCTCAATGCCAATCACCTTCGAATCGGGATAACGCTGCGCCAAGTCTTGCACAAACAAACCCGTTCCCGCGCCCAAGTCCATTAAGGTATCACTCGGCTTAATCACACCCTGCATCTGTTGCTGCCAAAACTGCCAAAAGGCTTCATCATGACGTTCGGCATAAGTTTGACTAATCATTTGACGCGCGTGTTCACCATCACCACCATGATGACGTAATATTTGCTGTTGGGTCTGTTGCATGTTTTTCCCTCGTTTACAGTTGACCCACTATAATAACGGGTTTTGACGGTTAGATTAAAGGTTAGACGATGAGTGAATTACCGAATTGCCCAAAATGCGGCTCCGAATATACCTACGAAGATGGCGAAATGTATATTTGCCCTGAGTGTGCGCATGAATGGTCAAAACACGCCACGCAAGAGTCGGACGAAAAAGTGTACAAAGATGCGAATGGCACAATTCTGCAAGACGGCGACACGGTCACGGTGATTAAAGATTTAAAAGTGAAAGGCTCATCGCTGGTGGTGAAAGTCGGCACCAAAGTGAAAAACATTCGTCTAAAAGACGGCGACCACGACATCGACTGCAAAATCGACGGCATCGGCCAAATGAGCCTTAAAACCGAGTTTGTGAAAAAGGTTTAATCATCCAGTTTTGACGCTAACATCGCGCGAATATTCGCCATGTGAGCATTGCCGTGGTCTTTGACTTCTTCTTGGCTGAGTTCAACGCCGGGTTTGCCTTCCCAGTGCAAGGCGTCTTCGGGAAGTTCGTGCAGGAATCGACTGGCTTCACAGGGCGTGTCTTCACCGTATTTGCGGCGTTTTTGTGCATAGGTAATGGTTAAACTGCGTTGGGCGCGTGTAATACCAACATAGGCTAAACGGCGTTCTTCTTCCAAGCCTGGTGATTCGAGGTTTTGTTTGTGCGGCAGCATTTCTTCTTCCACCCCAATCAAAAACACATGCGGAAATTCCAAACCTTTTGAGGCGTGCAAGGTCATTAAGCTGATCATATCGTGATCGGCTTCTTCTTCGTTGCGCTCCAAAATATCCATCAGCGTCATGTGCGATACGACTTTGGCGAGCTTGAGCTCTTCGCCATCTTCTTCATGCGCTTTAGTGACTATACGTTCAATCCAGAGAATCAAGTCACGCACGTTTTCGATACGACGTTCGGCGGTTTTGACACTGCTGGCGGTTTCCATTAACCAGTTGTCGTATTCAATTTTATCCAGCACACTGCGAACAAACGGAATTAAATCTTTGCCTTCGACATTCTCGGCCTCTTTCACCCACTCCAATAATAACGCGCCAAAATACTGCACGCGTTTGAGCGATTTTTCTTTCAAGATTTGGGTGAGGCCAAACTCTTGGCTGGCGTCGAATAAGCTAATGCCCCGATTGGTGGCGTAGGTGGCAAGCTTCTCTAACGTGCCCGCGCCAATTTCGCGGCGCGGTGTATTGATAATGCGTAAAAACGCCGCGTCGTCATCTGGATTAACAATTAATTTAAGATAAGACATCACATCTTTAATTTCCGCACGTTCAAAAAACGATTGGCCGCCCGACAAAATATAAGGCAAGTTTTGTTCACGTAACGCACGTTCAATTAAGCGAGCCTGGTGGTTGCCGCGATATAAAATCGCATAGTCGCGGTTTTTAGTGCGATATTTAAACTTATGCACAATAATCTCCGACACCACGCGTTCGGCCTCTTGGTTTTCGTTGGCGCATCCAATCACGCGGATTGGATCGCCTAACCCCATCTCACTCCACAAAAGCTTGTCGAATACGTGTGGGTTATTGGCAATCAATTGGTTGGCGCTGTTCAAAATGCGCTGACTGGAGCGGTAATTTTGCTCGAGTTTGACCAAATGCAAACCAGGAAAGTCTTGTTGTAATAAGGCGAGGTTTTCGGGCTGTGCGCCACGCCAAGCATAGATGGATTGGTCGTCGTCGCCTACCACCGTGAGTTTGCCACCTAAACCAACCAACTGGGTGACCAATTGATACTGCGCCGCATTGGTGTCTTGATACTCATCCACCAACAAATAGCGCACTTTGTTTTGCCACTTGGTTAAGATTTCTGGGTTTTCGTTAAACAAACGCACCGGCAAGCCAATCAAATCATCAAAATCCACTGCGTTATAAGCGTGCAACTGTTTTTGATAGGCACCATAAAGCCGAGCACGCGCTTGCTCCAATGGATTTTCGGCCAATTCTAGCGCGGTTTGGGGTGCGATATGTTGGTTTTTCCAGCCCGAAATGGTCCACTGCACACCATCCAACTCTTCTGGATCAAGATCGTTTTTGCGCATCAGCTCTTTCAAAATCTGACCGGTATCGGTCGAATCCATAATCGAGAAATTGGCTTTGTAGTTCAGTGCCTTGTATTCCTGGCGAATGATATTCAGACCCAAGTTATGAAAGGTGGAGACGTTAAGACCTTTTATTGGCTCATCCACCATTAACTTGGACACACGCTCTTTCATCTCACGCGCGGCCTTATTAGTAAAGGTGACGGCATAAATATTGTGCGGCTTGTAGTCGTGCTTGCGCACCAGATGAGCAATTTTCTCGGTGATAACACGCGTCTTGCCACTACCCGCGCCCGCCAACACCAATAACGGCGTGTCGATGTGCAAAACGGCTTCTAATTGTCGAGGGTTTAGGCTGTGCATGTTTGCGCGTGTCACTCAAATGAAAAGGGTACAATATGATAAATCAAAACACAGTGGAAAATAAAAAAATGGCCAGCATTGACCAGCTAAAACAAGATCTCGAATTTAACACCAACTTATTCGGTCACAACCTGACCTTTCGAAGCACTTGGGGCATTTTTAGCCCGCGCGAAATTGATGCTGGCACCGAGCTGTTGCTACGTCATCTTAAAATCCAACCGAATGAAGTTGTGTTAGATCTGGGCTGTGGCTATGGTCCATTAGGCTTGGCGATTGCGGCTAATGCACCGCAAGGCGAAGTGCATATGGTCGATAAAGATTTTATGGCCGTGGAATACGCCAACAAAAATGCCGACCTAAATTGTTTAAGTAACGCCAAAGCTTATTTGTCGAACGGTTTAAGCAACGTGCCTAAAAATATCCAGTTCACCACCGTGGTATCTAACATGCCAGCCAAAGTGGGCAAAGAAATGATGAGCATTATGTTACACGATATCCACGAACAGATGGCTCCTGGCGGCCAACTGGTGGTGGTGACCATTAATGGATTACGGGATTATATGAAACGTAATTTCATGGAAGTGTTTGGCTATTACGACAAGGTCAAGCAAGGTAAAGATTACACCATTTCGCGCACAATTAAACAGTAACTAACACTAACCAACAGGCCAGGTTCACTAATAAATGTCCGTGGTTTCGAGATCATTAGCAATTTGTTTGCGCCGGACTTGGCCTAGATCCGACCGCCTTTGATTCGATGTTAAGCGGCTTGAACTAGCCGCTTAACATCACAATCACAATACTGGTCAAAAATGAGCATAGTCTTTTACTTCTACAGGTGTCCGGTCTTAACATAAATTAAGGTTTCTTCTTCTACATATGGGTTATGTAAACTTAAGTGTGGACTCCGTATCCATGTGCCTTTTGGGTAGCGACCATGCTCATCAATAAACTCGCCTTTAATCACCAAAATTTCTTCACCACCCCAATGACGATGCGGTTGGAATTGTTCGCCGGGTGGCCAATATACGAGTGCCGTATGTTCAGTTTGAAAGCTATGTAAACTTAAGACCTCTAAATTACCAATACCAGGTTGCATGATGGCTTGATTCGTATCAAACACCACTTTTTCCGTATCTTCTGGCGAAAACTGTTCTAATTTCACAAAAATAACACAGCCTTCTTTGGAGTGCGGAGAGTGGATTGATCCAGGCGGGTTGCGTAAATAGGTGCCAGCCGGATAATCGCCATTTTCATCCGAGAAAATGCCTTCTAACACAAATATTTCTTCACCCAAGCCATGTTGATGCGCAGGAAAATGAGAACCAGACAAAAACTGTACGATGCTGGTGGCTCTTCCCGATTCAGCAAATTCTCTTTCTAAGGGTTTGCGCAATACGTTATCAGCCCGGCTACCTAGCCAATCCATGCTTTCAGTTTGCACAACCACTTTTTGACTAAAGTCCATATTGAGTGCTTCGTCTAAATTAAGCATGTAAGAAACCCTTTTTAATAACCTTAAATAAAACCGGATGGTTTATCCATTACACCAAGAAGACGGCCAACAACACTAACGCACCCGCATATAAACCCAAGGCCAGCGCGTTAGCTTTAAACCATAAGCCAACCGTTCGGAAAATTTCGCCGGGCGTATATTGCACAAAGGCTAACACAACCATTCCCAATGCGATTACGACCAAAATAGCGGGCACAATTAAGAGCATTTCGTACAAACTCATTCGTCCTCCTGTAGTTGCTTAACTAAACCTTGCAACCAGGCCTGGTGGTCGGCCGGTTGTTGCGATGCCAGATTAGCAGCCAGTAACCACCAGGCCTGGTGGTGGGTTTCGAGCAACTCGTTTAGCGCTTGCAGTGTTGCTTGGGTTTGATGCGGATTTTCGTGTTTAAACGCCTGAACTCCAGCCTCTTCGCTATCTTCTTCAATTGCAATATAGGCCGCGAGCAAACTGTGTAACCCTGGCCAGCGTTGTAAAAACTCGTCTTGTTGTTGCCAATCCATGCTTAATTATCCGGTTGCGGAAACGCCGTCAGCACGTAAAAGCCATCCGCTTTGCGAGCCAACACCACGCGCACCACGGCTTGTTGAGGCACTGGCTGACTTTGTACCCGCTCGCCTTGTTGCTCTAGCATCGCGCGCGTCATATAGGAGCCATGCGTCGGCACGCGGGCAAAAAAGGCTTGGCGGGCCAAATCCCCATGCCACCAATCCGCGACTTCAGCGCGCTTTAGATTTAATACCGCGTTGACCGAGGCTTCAGCCATCGTTAGAGAACTAAAAGTCGAAACCGTTTTGAGGCGCTTATTTTTTTGTAACCGTTCCATTAAATAAGCGTCGGTTTTACCGACATGCCGCGCGATGGTGTGACCGTGGGTTTCATGTTCGGAAAGTACAACATGAATCGGTAAACGCGAGTCTCCCGGCCCACCGACTTCAGTAGGTTGATTATCACTGCAACCGAGTAATAACAAACTGAATAAACTAAGCAATATCCAATGTTTCATCTGTTTTCCTTTTTTAAGGTGCAATATTTAAACTCAAGCCTAAATAAATTTGCCAGCCGCCCATTAACATCACCGATAGACCCGCTAAACGTTTCACCCAAAGTGTGCGCGCCAGACGGGTGAAATAAAACGCAAACACGCCCATTAACATTAAGTTGGGCAAGGTGCCGAGGCCAAACGCCAGCATCACCAAAGCCCCTTGAGTCATAGACGCCGCGCTGAACGCCATAATGAGCACGCTATAAACCAAACCGCACGGCAACCATCCCCAAACCAATCCATACAACCAGGCCTGCGGTAGCGTTTTTACGGGCGTTAGTTTTTGGGTATAGGGTTGCAAGCGTTGCCATAATGCACCGCCAACACGTTCAATCACAATCACACCGTGCCACCAACCAGCCAAATATAAACCCAAGGCGATCATAAACAGACCCGCAAAAACTTGTAAGGCTTGTTGAAAGGGTAAAAACGGCACGAGGCTACTAAGCGAAGCGGCAAACAACCCAATCAATGCTCCTGCGATCATATAGCTGCTGATGCGCCCGAGGTTATAGGCGAGTTGATAAGGTAACATGCGCCACTGACTAACTTGGTGTTTCGGCGATAAGCTAAAAGTTAAAGTACCCACCACGCCGCCACACATTCCTAAACAATGTACCCCGCCGAGTAAGCCAACAATAAACGCACTAATAAATAAGGATTCAAACACTAAGCTAACCCTTGACGTTCGAGGCTTCGATAGCCCAAGGCTTCGGCTAAATGTTGGTTTTCTACCGATTCGGACGAGGCCATATCCGCTAAGGTGCGAGCGATGCGTAAAATTTTATGATAACTGCGTGCGGACAACCCTAAACGCTCTATGCCTTGTTTTAAAAAAGCTTGCGCCTCATCGCTTAAAGCAACCTGTTGCTCAAGTTGCGACACCGAAAGCTCGGCATTTAAACAACCCTGGCGTTGGATTTGACGCGCGCGAACTTGCGACACACGAACACGTACTTGGGCACTGGTTTCAGCATTTTCGTCTGGTGCGGCGGTAAGCTGATCGACTTCGACAGCGGGCACTTGCAGATGCAGATCTATACGATCCAATATCGGGCCGGAGATTTTGCGTTGATAACGCGCGATTTGATCTGGCGTGTCTTTACACCTTGGATCGTCGGCAAAAAAACCACTCGGGCTTGGGTTGAATGCACCAATAAATAAGGTATCACACGGAAAAGTGATGTGTTGTTTGACGCGTGCGATATGCACTTGTTTGGTTTCTAAGGGTTCGCGTAAGGCTTCCAACACATCACGATTAAACTCGGGCATTTCATCGAAAAAAATGAGCCCATAATGGGCAAGCGATAACGCGCCGGGTTTCGGATTTTGACCGCTGTCATTTCTAGAAATAAATGCTACACTTCTTACCATCAATCAACACCTTAGCATTAAATTTACAAAATTAAGCTCTACAAAAAGACATGATTAAGTTCTACCAAGCTTCGATCATACAGAAATAAGCTCTAACAAATCACAGGGGTTTATAAAAGCCAATGCACAACATACAACCAGTAAGAAAACATCTAACAGTTTACGGCAGTATATCCGGCAACTACCCTTTTCGAAATGAAAAGATTATTTGGTTCGAATCACAGCTTGAAAAGCATTTCCTACGAAAGCTTGAGTTTAACGATGCTGTCCTTGACGTAGTTACACAACCCGTTGAGATTCCATATACCACGGAAAAAGGCAATAAAAGCACCTATACACCCGACATGTTAATCATTTTTTCTTCTCGTGGATTTTACCATCCTGAGAGCACACCTAAGCCAATTCTTGCTGAAATCAAACCCCACAAAAAGCTCAAAGAAAATTGGCCTGATCTTAGAACTAAATTTAAGGCTGGCCTAGCTTACGCAAAAGAGCAAGGTTGGCTGTTCCATATCTATGATGAAAAGCGTATTCACGACCAATATCTTGAGAACCTTAACTACCTAAAGCGGTTTAATAAAGGACAGTACAATCAGGATATCCTTGACCAGTTAGTTGATACGCTGGAGAAAATCGGCCATTGCAAGGTCAACGAGTTAGCGGCCTATCTCTTCAAGTCCGAAACAAACCTATTGATTGGTATTCAGCATACTTGGAACTTAATCGCCAAAAAGAAAATTTCTTGCGAGATGAATCAACCGTTATCTAACAATACAGTGATCTGGGTAAATAACCCGGAAGCGACTTATTATGGAGGTATTTAGTTATGACAGTCGGTGTAACCTTGGATCGAAGGCGCGTAACAATTAAAAAAGGGTCAATTGTTCAGAAAGGCAAACAGCAGTACATAATCACGGATGTGATCAGTTTTTCAGAGGCTGTCGGTCAAAACCTCGATAATAATCGTGCAAAACTTCTCAACATTGATGAACTGTCACCTGTAGACAATCCCGCACTAGAAGCAAAGCTTTCAAAGGATGACTCCGACATACCGGATGAACATTGGCAGATTGCTTATAACCGTTTCGAAATCATAGAACCGTTAGTTAAAAAATCATCCAGATCTGAAATAGAATCCATCGCTAATGAACACGGGGTTCACTACACCACTATCTACAACTGGCTAAGAGCATATCGAGAGTCTAATTCAATCAGTGCCCTCATTCCAGATAAACGTGGTTGGAAGCCAAACAAGTCTCGACTTCCTAAAACACTCGAAGATATTATTGAGGAGGGAATCAACAATTTCTATTTAACCACTCAAAAGCCAACCATTTCTAAAGTTGTTCAGTACATCATGGCAACTTGCCAAAGAAAGGGAATAGATGCCCCGCACCCAAACACCATTCGAAACCGAATTAACGACATATCGCTATATAAGCGTATGCGGAACCGGGGTCAGAAAGATTTAATTAAAGACAAGCTCTCACCAGCGGTAAAAGAATTCCCGGGCGCAGATTATCCTCTTGCTTACGTGCAAATCGACCACACCAAGCTCGATATCATTTTAGTAGATGAAGAGCACCGCGAACCCATAGGACGTCCTTGGATAACACTCGCTGTTGATGTTTTCAGCCGAGTCATAACGGGTTACTACTTAAGTCTTGACGCACCCAGCACCACATCGGTAGCTATGTGTACCACCATGTCGATTTTGCCTAAAAACAAAAAGCTTATAGACCTAGATATTGATGCCACTTGGGATGTCTGGGGGATGATGGACTCTATACACACAGATAACGGTGCAGACTTCCGAACGACCGACTTACAAAGAGCGTGTCTTAAGTATGGAATTAACTGGGAGTACCGCCCAATTGGTGGTAAACAGTTTGGCGGACATATTGAGCGTTTAATTGGTTCTCTAAACAAAGAGATTCACACTTTACCTGGTGCCACATTTTCAAATGTCAGTCAGCGTGGATCGTATGATTCAGACAAAGAGTCATCTCTCACATTTGCTGAACTTGAAAAATGGATTGTGACCTGGATTACTAAAGTCTACCACCACCAAAAACATTCTGAGCTGCGTATGTCACCTCTTCAAAAATGGGAAGATGGAATCTGGGGCACTCTAGCTGAGCCCGGAGTTGGCCTTAGAGATAAGCCTAGTGATGAAGATACTTTAATAATTGATTTTCTACCTGAGTTCGAACGCACCATTCAACGAAACGGTATTTCAATAGACTCTCTTTATTATTACAGCGATGTACTCCGAATCTGGATTGGTTCTAAAGGGGACGATGGTAAAACACCTCGTAAATTTATATTTAAGCGCGACCCAAGGGATATTTCATATATCTGGTTCTATGAACCTAAACTTAAAAAGTATTTCAAAATACCTACCGGCCGACAAGAAATCCCGCCCATCAGCCTTTGGGAATATCGTGCAGTTCAAGAGTATCTGAATACTCAGAATAAAAAACCGTCCAACCAAATAGCCATTTATGATGCTATCTATGAGTTGCGCCAACAAGCCGATGAGGCTCGCAAAAGAACCAAGAAGACACGACGGATAAGCACTCAGAAAAAACTGCATGAGAAAACCGCCGTTACACAGACATTGGCGCCATCACCTGAGACAAGTAGAGCTAATCCATCATTTGATGATGATTTGTGGAGCCAGGATATAGAAAGCTTTGAGGACATCAGATGACTACTGACACAATTGAACAGAATTACCCCCACTTACTTGAACGCATTCGTCCAGTTGTTGACCTTCCTGATAAAGAACGTCTTTTCTTTATTGAGGAAGACCACTGGATTGGTTATGACAGAGCCCAAAAGATTCTCAATCTTCTTGAAGATTTACTAGCTCGACCCAAAAAAGTTAGGCCACAAAGTCTGTTGATTGTTGGTGATCCAAACATGGGTAAAACCACAATTATTCTGGAATTTGTAAAGCGCCACTATACTGAGGTAATCGAAGAGCCTGACTCATCATTTAAGGTCGTTAAAAAACCGGTCATCAATATTGCTGCGCCCACCTCAAGTGACGAGAAGTCTCTTTTCATTGCAATTTTAGATCACTTTTTTGCACCATTTAGGCCGACAGACCCTAAAGCGAAGCTCCGACAACAAGCTATTCACTTGATGCAACGGTTTCAAACCAGAATGCTGATAATAGATGAGCTTCACAACTTTTTATCAGGAGGCCCGGCCGGCCAACGAGAATCTATGATTGCATTAAAAAACCTAAGCAATGAACTAGGCTTGAGCATCGTTGGAGTTGGCACTAAAGATGCGGTTCAGGTTCTTCACACCGACCCTCAGCATGCAAGCCGATTTGATGTCGCTGAACTTCCTAAATGGGACTTAGATACAAATTTTTTAAAGCTATTAGCCAGCTATGAAAAGTTGTTGCCAATAAAGTATGAATCAGACTTAAAGTCTAAGGAGCTAGCGACCACACTATATCAAATATCTAGTGGAAATCTCGGGGACTTAAACAAGCTTTTAGTCGCCTGCGCTAAAAGCGCCATTGAGACAGGTGAAGAAAAAATTACACATGCAATAATCATGAGTCATAAAGATATCAAGCCGACTAAAGGGCAACGAAACATTCGGTATATCGATCTATGAAAACACCATACTGGCCCATTCAAATACCGATTGAGCCAGATGAGCTGCTGAGCTCATGGTTAATTAGAACCTCGCTTGAAAATGGCTCTGATCCGATGACTTGGACATGGTACTTTTGGGGGAAGTGGAGAGCCTGGATCGCCGACTTTGATAGGCACTGTGATGACGAAAAACTTCAACGCATCTCTTTTGGTCCTTTTAACCTTGAACGGTTACGAAATGCGACTCTCTACCCAACCGTTCAGCAACTCACTACCCGGGAACTTCACCCCAATACGAACTGGCTATGGGTTATTCCACAAGGTTCACGTAACCGAGAGCGCAGCGTCGGGATGAGATTTTGCCCGGAGTGCTTAAAAGATGGTACACCTTATTTTCGAAAGTCTTGGCGTTTGGCTTGGAATCATTCCTGCCCTAAGCATAAGCTGCTACTTATTAATCAATGCCCAAAATGTGGATTACCTATCAGTCCCCATAAAGCATCTCAAGATCAAACGGATATTTGCATTTGTCTGAGATGCCAATTTGATTTAAGAACGGCAAATACAATTCAGACTTCAGATGAGGCCTTATCCGCTCAAGAAATCCTTTCTCATGCGATTAATGAAGATGATTCCTTGCCCTGGGATACTAAAACTCCAGCTGAACTGTTTGAAACGGTTCATCTCATATTGGGACTTTTTCAATATGCGACAAGGCGCACAGACACAATCAAAAAATTTAGGGAAGAATTAGGTCTCCCTATTTGTATGGATGCTAGATTAAGCGGCCATGGTATTGAACAACTATCACCAGAGTCGACGAGCTCCTTATTCATAAGTTTAAACAGTTTAATGAAGTTAGGCATTGATGAACTTATCGAGTTATTTATTGAAACTGGAGTTACACAAAACGCCTTATTTCGCAAAAGCCCCCTTACCAACGACACTTTAAAAGTTATTGCCTATCAACTAACCACCAACGAGAACAGCTCCTCATCCACTAGGATTAGTACAGAAAGGATAATCAAGCCTAGGTCGAAATCAGATGTTCTAAAGATGTGGGAAGACCTGCAAAGGTATTTATGATGTCAGAATGTGGCCTGTGCGGTAGAGAAGCCAGTACTTACCATCGAGTACATCGAAACAAGAAGTACTGCGGTACATGTTACGCCTATTTATTCAAAAAGCGTGAGTGCTCTGTTTGTGGTGAAATTAAACGCATTTATAAATATGACTCAATTGCGGTTTGCAAATCCTGTGAGACAAGGGGGAAGCCCTGCATACGATGTGGCAAGCAAAAGTATAGTATCGGAAAAATCACCGACAATGGGCCAGTATGTAATTCGTGCTCAATTCATTTTCGACCAGCAACTGCATGCAGTTGTTGTGGTGCGACAACTAGGAGTGTATCGCGCAGATTACCCTACAATATAAATGAACCCATTTGCGACAAGTGCCTCAATAAACAAATCGGGGTTAAATGCTCTCATTGCCACTTTACTCGGCCACCGTTTTTCTACACTCTTGATAAGAAACCTTTCTGCAAATCCTGTTCCACTAAGCCAGATAAAGCCTGCAATGTTTGTGGAAAGATACTGCCTGGCGGCTTTTTGAAAAATACTTGTAGCTCATGTAGCTGCAACAAGAGCTTAAGAAAGCGACTCAATTTATCATCAAAAGCGTTGCACCCGGAGATTGCGAAAATCTATAACGACTACGGACTATGGATGGAAAAAACGCGTGACTCTGGCATTGCATCAAGAAAGGTTATTTCTAGCTTTGATATCTTCGTTTTTCTGAGCCAGTGGTTTGAGAAACACAACAGCCTTCCAAGTTATGACGAGTATGCGAGCCACTTAACTGTAGCCAAGACAAGAAAGCATTTAACGGTTACTTACTTTTTAGATGAAATGGAACTTATCCCTCTTGATCACACTAGAAAGTTAGAGATAGGAAACTTGGACTGTGTTGATCGCGCATATGATCGCATACCTAAGATCAGTCCTTTATTCAAGTACATGGACAGTTATCACGAACAGATCATTAAAAAATATGTATCTGGCAAAAACACTGCGCATACTGCGAGATTGGGATTTGGTACCGCCGTTAACTTTCTAGAGTTAGGTGATTACCAAAATAAAAATGAACCGGACACTGAACTCATCCGGCAGTACTTATGGCTTCACTCTGGACAACGAGCAAGTCTATGGGGATTCATTACGTACTTAAGAAAACACCACCAACTTGATTTGCCCAGCCTTGATGACAAAGTTTATAAATTAGCTTTAGAAAGATCTGATGAATCTGTTGAACGCAGCAAGCAAAAGCTAATAGAGTTATTGCGTTCAGAAACATTTTCGCGAGAAGATTACATTGAACTTGCACTGGCTTACCTCCACCAGGTGAAACTACCGAGTGAGCTAAAGAAAATTCGGGAGAAGATTAGTGTAAACAATTGCGAAATAAAGCTTTCCAAGCATATTATTTATTTGCCGGATACAAGTGCAGTATTGTGAATACTGAAGTCAATTTGCGTTAATTTTATTGAAAATGTCCAACATTTCAAGTTGAAGCTATCTATGAGGGTACAAAAAAACAACACTTGGAAAGGTGAGGGATACAAAACTAATCTAAGCTACCATCTTCAGTATTACAGAATGTAAATTGAATGCAGTCGCTTTTGATTGAGTTTACAAAACTAACAAGCCCCGTTTGAGCCTCATTTTTACATCCTGATCTAAAACATAGGTTTATTGCTCCATCGACAGTACAATATCTTTTTATTGTATCAAAAGCATCGTTACCAAACAGCTCTAGAGCCATATTTATGACCTGCTCCAAAGTCAGAAACCCTAACCCAGACAACACTCCTGGATGTGTTTTTACAAAACTATGTGTCGCTGTTATAGCACGCTTATCACCGGTAGCAATACAACCGTTGTTATCTATTGCACTGCCAATCAAGGTGAGCTCTCCTTCATCAATATCTGAATGCTCAATCTCTTGCAATACTTGAATTGTTTCTAACCCTATTTGAGGCTCTCTGGAGATCCCTATCAAATAATTTATCTGTTCCGTGAAAGCTTTCTTATCTAGAATGTCACTCCGACTATCTACATATCTTTGTGCAATATATTTCAATGACTGTAGACAATATAATTCAAAGCCTCTTTCTAATGAATATTCCACTAAGCCACGTAGCACTCCATAATGCGCTAACTTCAACCCAATATCGTTATCGATATAAATTCGCTTCATGGCTACAGAACCCGGCTCAACAAATCTTCATCATCTTGCTTGAGTCTTAATAAGTCTAATTGGACTTGATTATGCTGCTCAAGAATTTCCAAAGCATTAGGTGACTCTAAAAATTTAATAGCCGTCTGCGCAACCCGCCAGTCAGCGTATTCTTTACCATAGGATAAAACCACATGCCCAGCTGAAATACCATACTCTTTCGAAACCTTTTGTGCGAATACCGCAAGTTCGGCCGAAGATTTTGGCACAGGCATTGATGAAATTATCTTATCCAAAGGAATATGGCCCCTTAAAGCTCTTAAAGCAAATAAATCCGCTTCATCTTCTTGTGCATCTGCCTCATCTCTTAGTGTTTCTGCAAGCCTTAATATTGAAAAATCTGTAATCGACTCCTTTTCATACATATGCCCGAGCAAAGCATGTCCAATTTCATGCAACAAAATAAAAAGCTGGATTGAGGGAATTTTATGCCTGTGTGATAAAACAATTGCAAAACGTTCTCCAAATTTAAAAACAGCTCCAGCAGGCCGAGGAGCACCTGAAGCAATCGTTGATACAAATAGCACTGGGAGGTTTGCATCTCTACAAAGTTCAAGAGTACCTTCAAGTGTTAAACTTATATTCTCGAAAAGCTTCTCCCTCAAGTAATCAATATTTTGAGGTCGTACATTGTAATCATAAGCTTTTACCAAGGTCCGGGCATAAGCACCCAATTGAAGGGATGCCGCAACAAGCCGGCTTTCATCAACACCCGTGCGAACCTTAAACTCTCTTTGCAATTTTGTATGATGAAATTCGACAGCACTTAACTCAGAGTGCACAAATTTAAGTCCAAACCTACTTTTGAGAAAAAATACAAATTGAGCAAATCCTGACGAAGTTTCCAGTAAGGAATCGTCCCACCATCTAGGCAGCATGCTTTTAATGAGCGCCTTCGATAGGCCCTCTGCTTTTGCGGCCTTATAAATAGCTGTTTTAGTAGGGATTTGTACTGTCAAAATAATGCTCCATGACTATTTAAGGTACATTTTACACGAGTGGGCAACAAGCAATAAACGACGAATTTTTTTTGCATGTGCATCTGAACCATCCCAGACTTCTTGTATTGCATCCATAATAATTTTACTAGATCGTGGGTTAACGCCACTATGCTCAGGCAACTCAACTTTTGCATAATTGCATAATTTTTTTAAGCTTGGCGTTATAGATACCTGCGTCATTTTTAAGTTTCTATATACTGTACTCTGCACCATACCATGCTTTTCAGCTATAGAAAGTGTATTCTTAAGCCCCTGCTCTTTGAAAGCCTGCAATATTTTTTCTTGTAGTTTTTCTATACTCATAAAATTATTTTTTAATGCATAATTGCATAAAATATACTATCTTTTTATACAAAAAGCAATTAAAATGGTTTTTATGAACGATCCAGAAATCAGACAACTCCTTTTCAAACACCTTACTCGTAGGAAATCTATTGGGGAAACCGATATTTATGAAGAAGTCCCATTACGAACCGGTCAAGTAAGAGCTGATATTGTTCTAATAGGAAGTTATCTGGAATGCTTTGAAATCAAAGGACCTAATGACACCCTTAAGCGGCTACTCGACCAAGGTAACCAATATCAGGAAACCTTTGAAAAAATACATTTAGTTTGCGCCACAAAACATATAAATAAAGTAATACATATGGTTCCGAAGTGGTGGGGAATTATTGAGATAACACAATCTGGGCAGGTTAAAAATATACAAAAAGCCAAGAACAATCCCAAAAGAAAAATCCAAGGATTAGTCGACTTGCTTCATGTTGATGAAGCCAAAAATATTCTAAAAAACTCCACCCATTTAGGCGTCTCTAAACTCAACCACTCCCACCTCAGAGAGCTGCTAGTTGAACATCTTTCAGAAATTGAGCTTAGAGTAAAAATCAGACAAGAACTTGCCAAAAGAAAGTGGCGCTGGCTACCAAGTCAGAACGCCATTAATCAACCTCACCTAAACGCTAGGACTTGGGCAATATGATGATGTATAAATTCCGACACATGCATAGAAGAATTCCCAGGGCCCGTTAACGGTGGGGTCAACGACCTATCATGCCACACTTTATCTGCCCACGAAAAATTTTCACTACGATATTCAGGGGATGCAACCAATAGACTAGCTAATGCATGAGATACATCCCCCCCTTTACCTTGATCCCTAAGAACCAACCAATAATCATCATGTGCATACTTAAGATTTGTGTGACCGGAACGCATTGTATCTGATTGCCGCCACCATGGATGAATAGTTGCATAGTCACTGTATAAAAAAGGAAAGGGAGCTAAACGCACCATTTCGTCATAAAACTCTCTATCTTTCCTTTTTACTTCATACCGTCCAAGAATTCCATCCAACAACTTGGGGAAAAAACCTGATGAAAGAATAATTGATGACACATTGTCCAATGCATAAAGCTTACAAAACTTAGCTATTTCTAACGCAGAATCGATATATTGCTCTTTTACTTCGTAAAAATCTAAAATTAGAGTTATGTTTCTTAGTGTACTTTGTCTTATTTTATTAACTTGATCGCTATGAAAGGTTGAATTGATTGCAGTATCAAAATTTTCTACTCCGATCTTGAGCACCGGTTTCTTAGAAAAACTTTGAATTAACGAGGGAGTCATAAGAGGCAATTGATTTAATGAAACTGCAACAGAGGCTAAGGGATCCATTAAAACCTGTGTTAGCTCAACATTAACATCTGCTATATCATCACTTGAGACATCAAAAATGAATTTGCCTGACCATACATTCTTAATTCCAGTATATTCAGACAAATAATCTTTTCTTTCCTCAAACATCCAAATAGGGGAAACCCGACTGCTCCAATCTTGTGGAGCTTTAGACATCGCAATTTCTTCACCTTTTTTCCATCTTAACATTGGAAAATACATAAACACCTACCTTGCATTTAAAATCTGTTTATCTACCACCTAATAAAAAAGTTCTAATGACTCGTAATTCAAAACGCTAAGTGCATCCAAAGGACTTTATACCACCTTAACATCGAAGCTATACTTCTCGTAAGACTCCATTTAAGCGTATTTAAAAATATAGCGCCATCATCAACAATCAATATTTTTTGCGACACGTCTATAGCAATTCAAACCCACATATACGACAATCAACCCAGCTAATTTACACGATAACACTAATTTTATGAACCTTAAACACTATTTAAGTGCCGTTGTCATAGCATTATTACTCTCAAATATTAGCGTACTGGCGGCTCCACAAAGTTTCTCACAAGCCAAATATGAACTAAAAAAATATGTGTACTACGATCAGAATTTAAATAACCAAGAATTCTATTGTGGATGCAATTGGAAATGGGTTGGACGCTCTGGTGGCAAAATCGACTTCGGCTCTTGCGATTACCAAGTTAGGGCACAAGAAAACCGAGGAAAACGAATTGAGTGGGAACATGTTGTACCAGCTCACTCACTTGGTCATCAACGCCAATGCTGGCAAGAAGGTGGCCGAAAAAACTGTATTGCCAACGATCCTATTTTTCGCCAAATGGAAGCTGTAATTTTAAAGTAAACTTTAAACAGCGAGTAGTCGAACCTCGTGACGAGGTAAAAGGTATCATTGCCCGTATTTACTTCTACATGCACGACCGCTACGATTTGTGTAGTGGCCAATTTCACTTTACCACTACACATGGATGCCTCGCAACTCAAGAGTCTAAAAAGAGAACAACCGTCTAAATAGATGTAGCGGATTTGGCTTTGGAGAAGCAAGCAATTAAGGACTTAGTTATCGGGCATATTTAGCAATAGTGAGCGCATTGCGTCTGTAATGAGTTTGTTGATTCGTTTAAGAGTTTTTTCTTTGATTTTGCCATAAGGATAATCACCCCAAGCACACTTAGTCCAAGATAGGACTTCAACCTTCATCAATCAAACCTTTTTGCACAACCTTCCCTGCACAATACTGTGTAATAGATTGTTTCAGGTGCGCTACATTAGCCGATGATCTCAATAGATGCACCGTTTCCATTAAACTATCAAAATAGTCTTGAGACATTACTACCACGTTATCAGCATCCCGGCGTGTAATAATGGTGAAATCCACATTATCTACAACAGAATCCAATACGCTTTTTAGACTCTTTCTTGCGTCTGTATAACTTACAACTTGCATAAGCACCTTCTTTTTGATTACCTTATCACGATATAAACAATATATTGCACATGTCCATATTTGTAGCTGTTTTTTGCAACCTAAACTAACCTCAGACTTAACGTGCTAACAATGCACTGAGCTTTCCTCTGAATTAGCACCATTTCCTCGATGAAATTTTATTCAACCTTTTTAGCACACCGAGCACCCCTTTATAGACTGACCACACCTATAATCGATTTCGGGTAGGCCATGAATACCAATTTTGCATGAAGAAACCCAATCTAGGAACTCACTCACCACCGATTCGTCCCTTATTCGCTTATGCCCCGGGCCTTTTTTTACTATAGTTTGTAAGCCTTGAGGTATCTCAATTGCACCAGAGCCAAAATACCAAAAACGTTCACAAATTAATACATTCTGTCCACCGATGTCAGATTCTAAATCCTGACTTGAATGATGTGGATTCTCACTCTGAACCCAATCATTACCGTCAAAAAAATATATGCTATCGCCATGAATGCCATATTCACCATTCGCTTCGCTAGGTTGCTTACAATTAAACCTTGGCACACAGCCATATTCCTCTAAGGATACCACCTCACTAATAACACCAGCATAAACAAGCCTCCCAGCACCAACTGATTTTACTGAGCCTGTGCCAACCAATATATCACCCGGCCTTGCTACTCTTCGAACCACGGGTTTACAAGTTGCAAGAGTGAGAAATCCACAAAACGGATTAGGCGCAAATCCAGAGTCATTTTTAAGAACGTATGAGAAGATATTCATGCCCACCCCATAAATTAAAGATTTCCTTTAACTATATTTTCAACATTAAAAACCTTTCTCTCTTCATAATCAGCCTGCAACCCGTAAGCCATCTTCTCCAAAAGAGCCTCATCATAACCATAAGCATCCAGCTCACCTAAGTAGCGTTCAATGAAGTCTTCAGCACCCAGCAAACGCCACTGGACAACATGGACCAGCTCATGGAAATGAAGTGCTTTATTAGTCAAATGGTCGCCTTTGATAAAGTAGGTATCTTTGTACGTGATACCATGCGTATCCAAATCGAGGAACTCTTTAAAACGGACGTTTATCTCAGTTAAAAAAGTGGGTAGCGGGATTTCATCAACCACAACATAATATGCACTTGAAAGTAATTCTTGCGAATAGTACCCCGCAAAATCCTTCTTAAATGAAGAGCAACTATTTTTTTGAAGTGAATACTCAAATAAAACTTCATCAATCCACTCGTTAACATCTTTAGAAGAATTCAATATTTTTATTCCTCAATCTGATCTACAAAGCCATCAACAATCATGGCACTATGAAACAGTAGCAACTAAAAACTCTTAAACTGCGCTATAAAATAAAGCATTCTCGAGACCCTACATCCCTCTCCAATAAATCCGACTTTTACACCATAAATATTAACAAACAACTCTAGTATAAAATAAATTTAGTTGAAATACATACTGAAAAAAGTCAATATATATAAAGGATAGCGTACTAACACCTATCCATACATAAGGATACAAATATGAGTATAAGTGACCACGACTATGTGAACTTTTCTGAAGATCATGAACTAAACTACCATCTAACTAAAGTAGGTAAACGTCAAACAGAATCAAACCGTGACGAACTTAAAGTCATGGGTAATGAGCTAAAAAACCAACTCGGAAAAACCATGCTTAAACATGGCGAATTTCACGAGTATGTAAAAAAACAAAAACATCGACTGGAATAATTGCGTTAAGCACGCACAATTAGCTTAACCTGGAATACTTCAGGTTGAGTCTAAAATTGCATTAAGAAACAATAAACTTACACAGCAAAACCGTAAAACTCTACTTTAAACATGCATTGCAATTAAGAAGTGGACATTTTGAGGAGCCTAGAATGAATGCCTTAAAGATAAGTCAAATGTAGTGCTTAATAAATTATTTTCATCAAGGCTCTTTTATGCCAATCAGTAGCGCTAGTACTGTAGCAATATCCGCCATTATCGCAACCTCAGGTGTAATCGATGGTCCCGAGTATAGGGTACTAGAGGGCGGAGAGAGGGCATTGCAGATGACTCAACTGTGTATTGAGGATGGACGTGATATTGAAAAGTCGTTTATTCTTCAAAAGCAATTTGGTTACTCGGGGCATGCAGTTGTAAACTGCCAGTATCTTGAAACCACCTCAGGATTGTATGTGGCCGCTAAAGGCTATTATCAGCCAACTCCGATGCTAAAAGACTTAGCCGAGTTGTTCGAAGATAAGGGTTACAAAGTTCAAACTAAACATTAAAGACTAAGGTATAGCAGTGTTATCTCATCGTCCGCCTCTAACCAAAGATCATAGGTTTGAATTGCTCTAGACGCATTCTCTTCTCCAAGGTCTTGTCTGTAAGTATTTATAAAAGCACGAGCACAACTCTCACTCATTCCAGATTTTATTAGTTCCGACTCAAGATAAACCCAACATCCACCCATCAAACAATATGCTTTGATTCTATCTCTTAAATTCATATGCCGTTATAATCTTTTCGCTGAATTAGCAGCAAGTCCCAAACTATTACTCTAAATTTAAAGACACCTGTCTTACATAGCTCTCCCAGGATTTATAGCATCTCAAGGAAACTTCAGATACTTTTGGCGCTGAGTCTGTAACATCAAGTTTTTTCTTAAGAAGAGACATCGTATCATTTACCCTTACTGCATGCGGATACTGCTTGCGATTCGGTATGAATTTTGAGTCTATAAAACCTCTGTAAATGTTTTTGGGCACTCTAAATAGGTATTTAAGAAACTAGTCTGGCACAGAATTTTAAATGCTCTCCAACCAAACTATTTATGCTTATCAATCAGCTTCTTAACGAGATTATTGCCCCATTCATATTCAACTGATAGCTTTACTCTAACTTTACCACCATCATTTACCAGGCCTGCTAGTTGAGCTAAATCCTTAGCATGCAAATCGGCCCAATTATTACTATGAGCGCTCTCGTACACTTCTTTAACTTCCATGTTGATGCCGTGCTTATTCAATGCCTTAAGCATTGAATAAGCACGCGCTTCATCCATGGGATGCCCAATTCCTGCACTAAAATTAATAACCCCTGAGAGTTCTTTAATTGCTTCAATTAATACCTTATTCACGGCTTTAACCTTGGTTGCAAATGATAATGGAGTGTTAAGACTTATTTCTCTAATGATTCTTGGTATGTCTGAGTGCTCTCTATACCAAACTGGGATAACACCCATATCACTGAGGCGTGCCGTCTCTTGTTCAATATCTTTAGCGTGCTTACCAAAACCCCTAACTAGTGCGTAATGCCAATTAAAAACACCAACCTCTCGTGCTTTTTTTAAAAGCCTGATAGTATTTGGATCTTTCATCGACATGCCAACAAAAAGAACCGTTTTTGTCATTAGAATTGACAGCTGGATTAAATTTGTTAAGCAATAGTGATCTTTATAAAGTTGTTCATAATCACTTTTAGACAAAATTATTTTCGATTCCTTAAACTCACTGCTTGTACCTAAACGTTCTAAATATCCGTGGGGGTGAAATATAGTTACATGATTATTGTTTAAATTAAACTTTTCACCATTAAGGACGACATCATGCTTAATTAGCTCTGTTGAAAAGGCCTCTTCTAAAAGATCATCAAAATTAAAACAAACGATGCTGTTAACACCTGAATGAGCAATAGCCAAAATACTTTCATTAATTACTACTTCCTCGCTTCCGTATAAACAGTCGGCTACGATAGAATTAAATTCTTCCCCTAAACACTTTCGTGCACAATCCGCAACATCATCTTTAATAATAGAGCCACGGTCAATGAGTGTTTTTTCAAGCAAATCCAATAACTGCTTCCAATCTGGAAGGCCACAGCTAGTTGAGATACCCGCGCCCAAGAAAAATGAAAGCTTGCGTTGGCGATTAAATCCTAATAATTGGGTCAGTTGCTTTTCATACTCTAGTACGTGCACTTTTTTCTGATCTTTTCTTTTAGTTCTTTTCAAACTCACTACTACCCAGACACCTTAGCCAAAACCCTACCCATCTTCTCAACCCATTCCATGCTACCAATCCTGTGAGTAAATGGCTTAAACTTGCCTTCCTTACCTAATAATGGCTTCAAATCAATAACGGTTTTCTTTGCTGACATATGCTCACAAAGCCTACCAATAAAATCACTTGAAATTCTATCTACCATGAAGCAAGCCCCGCTAAATGTATCGGACCCTTTATTTCTGTTGATTTCTACGATATAGCGCTTATATCCATCTGACATGGTTATTTGGATTAAAAGCATCTTTCTGCCACCATGATCTTTCATCCATCCCGAAAAATCACTCGGTCGTAACCCTAATCGCGCACATAAGACGCTTAAGGCATTAATCTTATAGAATTCATCGGTAGTTACCCCATCCTCTTTTACACAGGACACATCACAAACATTCGAGCCTAGAATATCCTTTAAAGCATTAAGTCCATTCCAGACATCTCCTAAAACACCTAACTGATCTACTCTTTCAGCATCTTCGTTTTCTAATTGAGCCACACGTGACTTAGTACCAAAAACTTCACCGGCTGATGCCTGAACACACTCTTGAAATACTTGAGTCGTCTCAAAATTTACTGGCTCGTTGTTTTCATTGTTATCAACCTCATAAACAGTGTTGATAACACCTTGACCAACTTCTGACTCAATTTCTGAAAGAATATAGGTTCTGCCCGCTAAGCGCCCTGGATCTTCGCTTGCAGTAACATGGGTCTCACGCGCTTTAATAATCTGTTGCCTTACAACTTGCTGACCATTAACTCCAACAGGGTTCTGCTGATTTTGAGGTAAGGTTTTGTATACATTTACGGGAATCTCTTCAGGTGCAACAACACTCGTGACTCGAATTACCAAAAACCTTGTTTTTTTGTTATCAAGCCAAATTCCAGTAGCCGTAAACTTTAAACCCCGAGGATGATAAGGAAGTATTTCAGGGTAGCGATTAGGGTAAGGACGTCTATCCTCATCCAGCTCTGCGATCTGAAGTGTTTCTTGAACATTATCGACAACACTTTGAACATCGGCGTTTTGAGCTAAATAGGCTAAAAAAACCAAGGGCACACTCCCCAGTCCGGTTCTGGGTTTAACCATATAATGATCACCCTCTTGTCCCCAATCTTCCAATTGAGACGTTAAAATGTCATCTTTTGATTTGGTTAACACAAGCCTACGTATTTCTTTTCTGGATGGAGTATATAGACCTGTTAATGTTTCCATTGCCGAAATCAAAACCTCTTCGCCATCAATGGATTTCATCCTATTAAGCTTAGCTCTCCTATAGGTGGTCGTATTGTATCTATACAAACCCTCTTCAGATAAGTTTTGGCTCTCATCTTTGTTTGTTGCAACAAATGGTAACTTAAACCTTGGGCTGGGAATATATGGCCTTTCCTTATTTTCTGGGCTTCTTTCATACATATCGATGACATCTGGCCGCTTTGCACTGAAGTCAAATTCAAAAACTTTTGACTCTAACTGTTGACCACAAATCTCAGTTACCGTTCTTGTTAATTCACCATCACGCCAGCAAGTACCAACTCTCAAAGCATCAAGCTCCGTCACTCCAACCAAAATCGTATATAGGTCGTTTGTGGACGTGTTTTGAACAGCAACTTCCACTAATGGATTTGAAAGGAAGTTACTGTTTTTACGGACAGCTCCATACCACTTAACCTCATACTCTTGACCATCTTTTGGGAAAGCTTGGATTACGACCATAAGTAACCATCCTTTCCAGGGAAGATGACGTTAAAACCAAGAAGAACAAGGGATATGGTGTTGTAGAATTTATTTCTGGAAAGTAGAATTAATTTTTGTAAATGACAACCGCCACCGATAATAGCCGCTGCGGATGAGGTGTGATGCGGGCTTCTTAATTGGCGCTGGAAAAACTGGGTGGGTTTTAAACGCTCACCGGCCACCGAGCGTAGCGCGGCAACTTCGAGCGCTTGGTTCTCGTCTAACGGCGGCATTAAAGTCACCAAACGCTGGGCTAACATACTTTTTCCCGCCCCCGGCGGCCCCACCATTAACAACGAATGCTGACCACTCGCCGCCACTTCCAACGCGCGCTTGGCTTGATGTTGACCGCGCACATCGGCCAAATCTACGCCATAATTTAAATCCTGTTCGACCCGCGCGGGCGGCGTATTTAAGGCGGTGCCCTCGATTAAATAACGACAGACGTCTAACAAATGCGCCGCGCCTAAAATATCACTATCACTTAACAAGGACGCTTCCACCAGGCCTGGCAGTGGAATCACCGAGCAATGTTCAGCGGCTTTGGCTTTAATTAAGGCCGGCAGTAAACCGCTCACAATGCGCAACTCGCCATTTAGACCTAACTCGCCATAAAACTCGTGGCCTTCTAAAGCTTTCGCAGGAAGCTGGCCAGTGGCAACAAGCACGGCGAGCGCGATAGGTAAATCAAATCGGCTACCGGCTTTTGGTAGGTCAGCGGGCGCAAGGTTAATCGTGATGCGTTTGGGTGGCAAATCAAATCCACTATTTAACAAGGCGCTGCGCACACGATCTTTACTTTCTTTTACTGAGGTTTCTGGCAAACCGACAATCGATAAGCTCGGCAAGCCATTTGAAGCATGCACTTCGACTTGTACCAAGGGCGCATCCATGCCGACTAAAGCACGACTTTGTACGCAGGCGAAACTCAAACTTTAAGCCTGTTCGTTTGGGCTGACAGGTTGCTGAGTTTCCCAGTCAGCCAGGCGCTTTTCGAGTGCCTCAAGTTTGGCGCGCGTTTTCGCTAGTACCGCTGTTTGGGTATCAAATTCTTCACGCGTCACCACATCCATTTCTTGTAGCGCACTTTGAAGTTTCGCTTTAATTTGTGATTTTAAAGCGTCTGGCGCTTGCCCCATTTCAGGCGGAATCGCGTCCAGAATTTTGCGTGCAACCCCTTCTAACTGCTGTGGATTAAACATATTGCGATCCTTTTAGTCTAATAAACGTTAACCGTGCAAAGGTCTCTTTTAGGGATTATACGATTTTTACTTGCTTTCTAGGGCAAAGCTGGCAAAACTATCGGATGCTAACGATCTGTAGCATGAGCATGATGCTGATTAAGTTTATCACTTAGCTTGTGATTTTAGCCACCGCCTGTTTTATTATGAGGTCCATCTTGCCAAAATGTGATCAAGACAACCCTTCTATCGCTTTGAGCGCTAATGAATCACGCCATACATTACTGGGCGAGACGATTCAACCACAAGCGCAAAAACACACCAACCTTAGTGGTATTCGCGCTTTAGCCAACCCACATGATGCGTTTGCGGCGCGTGCATTGTTAATCCAGCTAGCTGAAAAAACACTCGATATTCAATATTACATTTGGCGTAAAGATATCACCGGCATGCTTTTACTGGAAGCTTTACACGAAGCCGCTGAGCGTGGTGTGCGGGTAAGGTTATTACTCGACGATAACGGTACGCGTAACCTAGATAAAGAGCTTAGCGCCTTAGACAGTCACCCGAATATTAAAGCTCGGTTATTTAACCCATTTCATATTCGTCACCCCAAATGGTTTGGGTTTATCACTCATTTTTCACGTGCTAATCGACGTATGCACAACAAACTATTTATTGCGGATAATCAAATGGCAATTGTAGGGGGCCGCAATATTGGGGATGAATACTTTGGCGCAACTGAAAGCTTATTGTTTGCAGATCTTGATGTCGCCGCAATCGGCGAGGTCGTACCGCATGTTTCGGCCGACTTTGATCGCTATTGGTCAAGTCCAGCCGTCAGCCCAATTAACACAGTTATCCCTCGTGCTAAATTAGATTTAGACACCCTAAGACATACCGCTTCCAATATTCAAATCAACCCAGCGGCTGAACTTTATGTCGCCGCGATGAGCGAATCGGACTTGATACGTGAACTACTCGAGGGTGAGCTGAAATTTGATTGGCGCGCGGTCAGCATGTTGAGCGATGATCCAGCTAAAGGACTTGGGCTAGCTAAACCAAGCAGCTTAATCAGCCATCAGCTTGAACAGGTTATTGGTCAGCCGAATCAGCAAGTCACGTTAATCTCGCCCTACTTTGTTCCCACTAAAGCGGGAGCTCAAGTATTTGTGGAGATGGTTAAGCGCGGAATTAAAGTACGCATCCTAACCAATTCTTTAGCCGCCACCAATATAGTAGCGGTGCATGGAGGTTATGCCAAGCACCGACGAGAACTTCTCGCTGGAGGTGTTGAATTATTTGAAATGCGGCGTGGTAAACAGTCCAAAATTAAACCCAAAAAACTTGGCCCCTTTGGAAGCTCGGCCACGAGTCTGCACGCTAAAACCTTTGCGATAGACAGCCAGCGCGTATTTGTTGGTTCGTTTAATTTTGATCCCCGTTCGACTCATCTAAATACTGAACTTGGGTTTATCATCGACAGCCCGCCCCTTGCCAAAACCATCGAGCAGTACTTTGATCAGGATATCCCCGCCAACGCCTATCAAGTTGAATTAAACAAACAAAATCAACTGGTTTGGGTTGAACATCAAACTAATACACAAATATTAACTCACCATCAAGAACCTTCAGCCAGTCTTTGGCGGCGCATACGATCTAAATTCTGGTCTATTTTACCGATTGAATGGTTACTTTGATGCTGACGGATATTAACATTTAAGGCTTAATTCGCATTTAAGTGATAATATCTACCCAATAACCTTACCCGGAGTGCCAGAAAATGTCGGATGAACAAGAAAGCCTAGTTAAAGCACGTAAAATTTTTGAGCGTATTAGCGAGGTATTTAGCGAACAAGACATCACTCCCAGCCCTCTAAACTACCAGGTCTGGTATGAATATTTCAAAGGGGACAAACCCCAGTTTCGTCAAGAAATGGATGCGATTCTCAATGATCCATTTGGCTATAACGATCGCACGGGGCGACGTTTATTTGATGCGCATTTAAAAGACGAAAAGCCAAGTAGTAATTTAGATCGCGTGTTTAAACGTTTATTAGATGCCATGGTTAAAAAAATGAGTGCTTGGACCGACAAACTGGCCTCACAAAACCAGCAGCTTGATGATTACGCTTTACGTTTATCCGAGCCTAATCTGGATCCGGAAAAACTTAAAGCTTTAACCGACTCGATTTTGCATACCACTCGAGACCTACGTCATAACAGCCAAGACGTTCAGCATGATTTAGTGCAAGCCAGCTTAGAAATCCAAACTTTACGTGAACAGCTGATTGAAGCGCGTGCTGAAAGTATGCAAGATGAGTTGACCGAATTAGGTAACCGCAAAGCTTTTAACATTCGCCTAGAGGAGTTGGCCGAAGAGTTTGCTGAACAGCCAGATCAGCTGCACTTAATCTTGATTGATATTGATCATTTCAAAAGTTTCAACGATCGGTTTGGGCATTTGGTAGGCGACAGCGTGTTACGTTATTTTGCAAATTTATTACGCAACAAACAACGTCCAAAAAATGTATTGTGTCGCTATGGTGGCGAAGAGTTTGCAATTATTATGAATGATTCGAGCCTAGAGCAAGCCCAAGATTGCGCCGAAAAATTGCGCACGGCCTTAAAACAGGCGAAACTAAAACGTCGTGGCACCAATGAAGTTTTGCCGGAAATTACCGCTTCTTTTGGTATCGCGCAATATCGTGCGGGCGAACAGCTGGACAACTTTGTGGCGCGTGCAGATGAGATGCTGTACAAGGCCAAACAAACCGGACGAGATCAGGTTATAACGGAGTTTGATACGCCAGCTTCCTAATCAGGTTGAATTCGCACCACTCGCGTATCGGCCCCTAAACGGCGCAATTCATTACGCTGTTGATTCATCACTAAACGATCGGTAAATGGCCCCAGCATAATGCGGTAATAGCGGCCTCGCTGAGTATCAATCGGCGCAATATCAACCTTACGCTGTTGATTTGATAAACGCACTTGTTCGCGCTGGGCTTGCTCTAACTCTGCAAATGAACCGGCCTGAATCCACATAGGTTCAGGCAATTCTATCGGCAAAGGTTCAACATCGACCACCACCTCAGTATTAGGCAAATCCTCATAAAAGGTAAATTGGGTTTTCACTACCGGCTCATTTAAATCGTCTGCCTCCGTCGTAACAGATGTTTCAACCGGCTCTTGAAGTTCGATCACTTGCTTTTCAACTTCAACAGATTCAGTGGATGTCGCCTGATAAACTTGACTGGCACGAGAGTCAGAAGCTTTGACACCTTGCGAAGCAAAGTGTTTAACCACAAAAAATGCGGTGACCAACAGGGCGCTGAGTAACAAGCCCGCCAACCATAGCATTTGACTCGAACTAAACGAAGTACCAGGCCTGGTGCTGTCAAAACTAGAATCGGAATCGATTTGAGATTTGCGCTGGTAGGTCTTACGACGCACTGGCGCATGTCGAAAATCCTGCGCCATTACATTTTCTCAGGCGCTTTAACACCAATAATTGCTAAACCATTTTGTAAAACTTGCTGTACGGCTAGGATCAACATCATACGCGCATTACGCAATTCAGCTTGCTCAACAATAAACTGTTGAGAGTTGTAATAGCTGTGTAAACCATGCGCTAACTCTTTAAGGTAATAGGCAATTTGATGAGGCTCATAAGCCAAGGCGGCGCGCCCAATTAAATCTGGGAACTGTGCCAATTTGGTGGCCAAGTCGACTTCGTGCTCGGTGGTTAACTGATCCAAGTTTGCCATGCCCATCGTCTCATCTAACGCATAGCCTTTTTCGGCCAACTGACCCAACACACTGCAAATACGCGCATGCGCATATTGAATGTAATACACCGGGTTATCGTTCGATTGAGATTTGGCTAAGTCCAAATCAAAATCCATGTGTTGTTCAGATTTACGCGCAACATAGAAAAAACGAGCCGCATCAGTGCCGACTTCTTCACGCAATTCACGCAAGGTCACAAACTGGCCACTTCGCGTCGACATCTGAGCGCGTTCACCACCACGGTATAGAATCGCAAACTGCACAAGCAATACTTGCAACGCATCTGGGTTGGTTTCCATCGCTTGCATCGCGGCTTTCACGCGCGGAATATAACCGTGGTGATCTGAGCCCCAGATATCAATAATGGTTTCATAACCACGCTCAAGCTTATTAAAGTGGTAGGCAATATCCGAGGCGAAATAGGTTTTTAGGCCGTTATCACGCACCACAACGCGGTCTTTTTCATCACCGTACTGAGTCGAACGGAACCAAAGTGCACCGTTTTTTTCGTAGATTTTGTCGGCTTGTTGCAGTTTCTCAAGAGCCGCATCCACCACACCTGTGTGCATTAAAGAACGCTCTGAGAACCAGTTATTAAACTTAACCCCAAACTCGGCTAAGTCTTCTTCAATATCCGTCAGAATATCTTTAAGCGCCAAGCTAAATACCTGTTCAAAATCGACGCCGCCTAATAAGGCTTTGGCACGCTCAATCAAGGCATCAATATGTTTTTCTTTGTCGCCGCCGTCTTCGCCTTCATCCGGGAAAGCACCGGCAAAGACTTCAAACGCCGGTTTGCGTAAGCCATCAGCATGCTGATCAAACAATTGACGCGCAATCGCGTAGATGTAATCACCCTTATAACCATTACTTGGGAAACGGAAGGTTTCGCCACAAATTTCTAAATAACGTAGCCAAACCGAGGTCGCCAAAATATCCATCTGACGACCCGCATCATTGACATAATATTCGGCGGTCACATCAAAGCCGGCAAAGCCTAACAGGTTTACTAAACTTGCACCATAAGCCGCCCCACGACCATGCCCGACATGCAAAGGCCCTGTTGGATTGGCCGATACGTATTCAACCAATACTGAGCGGCCCTGGCCTGCGCCAGTTTGACCAAACTGGGCTTTTTGCTCTAAGACCTGGTGCACCACCGCAAACTTGGCTTGATCATCCACAAAAAAGTTTATAAAACCCGGCCCAGCCATTTCGACCTTGGTGATCACCGACTGCTCGGGTAACAAAGCGATAATTTTAGCCGCCAATTCACGCGGGGCTAATTTGGCGGGTTTGGCAAGTGTCATTGCCAAGTTGGTGGCAAAGTCGCCGTGGGCTTTATCACGGGTTGGGTCAACTTGAACCTTAACTTCTTGATCAGCTGGAATCACGCCCTGCTGTTTAAGTTGTTCGGCTACTTCAATCAAAATTTGGCTTAATTTTGTTTTCATGCTTGTCTCGTTTGCGTAAATAGATGGCGCGGAAACGGGCTATTTTATCCGAAACCGCTTGGCCTTGACGACCTTTTAAACCCGAACTATTTGCTGGCTTTTTTAGCCGGCTTGCTAGCGGGTTTTTTAGCCGCGGGTTTTTTAGCTGGAGCTTTCTTTGCCGGCGCCTTTTTGGCCGCGGGTTTCTTAGCGGCCGCTCGGCCACGTTTTTTGGGTGGTGGTGCTTCGGCTAAACGTTTTTGACATTCTTCTAAAGTCAAATCATTCGGGTCTTCCGTTTTCGCAATTTTGGCATTCACCTTAGTTGAGGTATCTGTAATATACGGTCCCCAACGGCCATTCAAAATTTTGACATCGGTGCCAGCGAAGCTACGAACAATTTTGTCAGCATCGGCCTGGATTTTCGCCTCGACCAAAACCACCGCCTCGTCTAAGGTAATGCTTAATGGATCGTAACCTTTGATGGGTGCGAACAACTTTTCACCGTATTCTAAATAAGGACCAAATGGGCCTTGCTTAGCGATCAGGGTTTGACCTTTTTCAATATTAAACTCGGTGCCATCCGCGGCTTTTGCCGAGAAAGATTCCGGCATTTCACCCAACGTGCGTGGCAACTTAAACAGTTCCATCGCATCATCCAGCTTAAGCGTATCCATCTTCTGACCTGGTCGTAAACTCGCAAAGGTTGGCTTTTCGTCGTCCTCGCCTTCGCCTAACTGAACATAAGGGCCAAAGCGACCGATTTTAACAAACACTGGTTTGCCGGTTTTAGGATCATCACCCAATGAACGAGCTTGACCGGCCTCTTCCCTAGAGAGGGTTTCGGCTACTTCGACCTTAGGATGAAACTTGGTATAAAAACTTTCCAACATGTCCTGCCAGGCCTGGTCACCGAGTGCGATTTCATCAAACTCGGCCTCGACCTTGGCGGTGAACTTATAATCCAATACTTCACCAAAATTTTTCACTAAAAAGTCGTTAACGATACCGGCAATATCGGTTGGGAAAAGCTTGTTTTTTTCCGCCCCCGCCATTTCAGACAAGGTTTCAGTTTCAATTTTTCCGCCGCTAAGCGTAAGCTGACGTGCTTCACGCGGCGTGCCTTCTCGGTCTTCTTTTACCACATAACCACGTTGTTGAATCGTATCAATCGTCGGTGCGTAAGTAGACGGTCGCCCAATCCCCATTTCTTCCAAGGTGCGTACCAGACTGGCTTCGTTGTAGCGCGCCGGTGGGCGACTGAAACTTTGTTTAGCAACCATTTCAACCAGGTTAAGTGCTTGACCGACTTGCATGGCAGGCAATAACACATCGTCATCTTTTGACCCATCTAGATTGTAGACTTTTAAAAAGCCATCAAAGGTGACCATTTCACCTTTGGCTTGTAGACTTTCTTGCGCCATCTCGCTGAGGCTGATATCTACCGTGGTGCGCAACAACTCGGCTTCGGCCATTTGTGAGGCCATGGTGCGGCGCCAAATCAACTGATATAACCTTTGTTCGTTACGTTCGCCATTCACTTCTCGTACCGAAAAATCGGTAGGACGAATGGCTTCGTGCGCCTCTTGCGCATCGGCTTGTTTGGTTTTAAAGCGACGTGAATAACTGTATTTCGCGCCAAAGTCAGATTCGATCACTTGTTTGGCTTGCGCAATCGCGGTCTCAGATAAATTGACCGAGTCGGTACGCATATAGGTGATTTTGCCAGACTCATATAAACGCTGGGCAATCACCATAGTTTGTTTGACCGAAAAGCCCAACTTCTGGGAGGCTTCTTGCTGCAAGGTTGAAGTCGTAAACGGCGCTTTGGGAGCACGTTTAGCCGGCTTTTGCTCTAGATTTTTTACCGCTAAGGTGGATTTCGCTAAGGCTTCTAAATAAGTTTGTGCTTGTTGCTCGGTTTCAAAACTTGCGACGCGCTTAACATTAAAGGCTTCGCCGAGTTCGCCCTGCTCACCAATCGGCTGCAGCTGACCTTGTACCTTGTATGAAATTTGTGCATTAAAGGCTTCAACTTCACGTTCTCGCTCGACAATCAAGCGCACCGCAACTGACTGAACACGACCGGCGGATAAACCGGTTCGAATTTTTTTCCACAGAATAGGCGATAACTCAAAACCAACCACTCGATCGAGAATTCGGCGAGCTTGTTGCGCATTCACCAAGTTCAAATCGACGGTGCGTGGGTGGGCGACGGCTTTAGTGATCGCGTCTTTGGTAATTTCGTGAAACACGATACGTTTGGTGTCGGCTACATTTAGTTTTAAGGCTTCCGCTAGGTGCCAGGCAATAGCTTCCCCTTCGCGGTCCTCATCCGTCGCCAACCAAACCGCATCGGCCTCCTTGGCGAGCTTGCGTAGCTCGGTTACGTTTTTCTTTTTATCGGATGATATTTCATAGCTCGGCTCAAATCGATTAGCCAAATCAATCCCCATGCCTTTCTTCGACAGGTCACGAATATGCCCGTAACTGGAGCGCACGGTGAAATCTTTGCCCAGATATTGCTCGATGGTCTTGGCCTTGGCCGGCGACTCTACTATCACCAAATTCTTCATTGATAAACCTTAAATATAATGTTTGTGTTCTAGGGCTTGTTTTTTCGCTCTATTTTAAAGACTGCAAAAATTTTACGCATAATGCAAACATTAAAAATCAAAAACCGATTGCGTCCTAAATTGGCGCGATTGTAACCAGTGTGGCGCAAAAACCCAACTATATTGATAGCAAAACCTTGGTTTTACAAGCATTAACCTCGATTTAACACCACCAGGCCTGGTGACATTAAGTATTAATCACAATTTATAATTGGGCAGTCAATCGCTTGATTTTGATCAGGTAAGGCTTGCATTTCTAACCAGGTGGATTGAATATTCTTCTTCTGCGGTTGTCGTTTTATTGCACAAGCGGCGGCTTGCTTAGCTTGCACGTTACAAGACTGGGCTTTTAAATTATAGGCCCAGTTATTCCACAAGATCGCATTGGATCCATGCGGCGAAACCATCAACTCAAATATTGGGTTAGCTTTAGTAAAATTTTGCTGGTTGTAATGCAGATTGGTTAAAGCCAACCCAATTTCAAATGCGTCAGGCCATTGATTTAAGCCTGTCTGATAAGCTTGGATGGCGGCGTTAGTTTGGCCGACTTGTTCGAGTTCGAAGGCGGTTTTAAGCCACACAGCTGGTTCAGCGGTTGCGGGCAATTGATCTGGCGTCACCATGACTAATGCCCAATAATGACTGCGTTGCCAAGTCCGTTCAAATGTTGATAAATCACTGATCCAACGTTTGGTTTCAGCCGAACGTAAAATCAAATCTTGTTTATCCAAGTCATAACCGACTGCTACCGCATAATGCCAAACCGGGTACCAATCCAAGCCCAAGTTCTGCATCACTAGTACTGGGTTACCCGCTTCTAATTCATTTAGTAACGCAGACAATTTAGGTGCCAGTGGATAAGGCATTAAGCCTTGTTTACGACTAGCCGCAATCATCTCGATCTGCAAACTGCCCTTTTTTTCAGGAATATAAACTTGACTCACTAACTCATCTGGCTGTACATCTCGGCCACGGTATTGCATCACCGTCGCCAGCGCCGCTGGGCCACACTGATATTGAGTTTGCGGGTAAAAAGGCACGTCGGTCAGTTCAGTTGAATTAAATGACGAGGAAGACTGGGCGAGTAGTTTCTGTGTTTGTGGACTGGTCGCACAACCTGTGACAAGCAATAAACTTAACAGCGCTACAAACAAAACACCCAGCCGAAGCTGGGTGCGTATCACATTAAACTCGCTAAACATTAGTTAACGGATCTAATAAACGGGAAAATATCGGTTGCACCAATCACGTCTGTTACTACGAAAATAACAAACAACAACACTAAAATGCTCACTACATCGGCACCAGCCGGTAGATCCGCTATTTGCTGATTGAGTTGTGCGACTTCCGCATCCGTCATTAAGGCAATACGTTGTTCAACATCGCCCACCGTTACACCCATCGCCACCAGTTTTTCCTGTACATCGGCACGATCTAGTACTGTGGCTAAGGCTTCTCGATCCATTTGAGCTTGTTGGGTTGAAATGACTTCATCAGTTGACACCATCGCCGCTTGCAATGGCATGGTTGATAAACCTAAAAAGGCTAAAGCTAATACTGCACTTGTCCATTTCTTAAACATCTTACCGCTCCTCGTTTCATTAAAATTATGAACGCTTCGTTATTGAATATAATCTAAATCTAGCTCAGCTGCAAACGGACTATTAAATCCGGCGCCAGCGTCCGGCTGAAAGTGATTCCACTTGGCCACCGAGCTCCAATATCATCATTTGAGCCTGAATATCTGATGCCGCCATTTTTGTCATCACCACTAACTCATCTAAACTTATCGGCTCATATTCCATTATCTCCAATAATGGGTGTGTGGATTGATCGGGCACCAGGTCTGGTGATGATGTTTCAGGCTTAGTAGTATTGTTATCCCAACTGAACGCCACCAAAGGCGCCAATTCTTCTAGAACATCTTGTGCCGACTCGACCAATTTAGCACCTTGCTTAATTAGTTGGTGGCAACCTTTAGCCAAGGAGTTATTAATCGAACCTGGAATCGCAAACACTTCACGACCTTGCTCCATCGCCTGACGTGCGGTAATCAGCGAACCACTTTTTAAGGCCGCTTCGACTACCAAACATCCGGTGGCCATGCCACTAATGAGTCGATTGCGTTTAGGAAAGTTTTGCGCCAAGGGTCGAGTGCCGAGCGGGTATTCCGACACAATCGCACCCTGTTCAGCAATTTGTCGGGCTAAATTTTGATTCGCGGCCGGATAAATTCGATCCAGACCCGTGCCGACCACCGCCAAGGTTTGACCTTGACCTTTTAAACCGCCGCGATGAGCGGCGGCATCAATGCCATGCGCTAAACCGCTGGTAATGCATAAACCCACTTGCGATAGATGCGCCCCAAAATCTTCGGCGATTTGTAGGCCTTGGCGGGAAGCGTGACGACTACCTACCACCGCCAATTGCGGGCTTTTTAATAGACCCAAGTCACCGCGAACATACAATAATATAGGTGGGTCAGCGATTTCGCGCAACAGTTCTGGAAAAGCGTCATCTTCTAACGTAATAATATGGTGGTTCGGTTGCTGCACCCAGTCTAAGGCTTGCTGAATGAGCGTCTCATCTACCTGAAAAAACGCATCTGCTTGTTTCTCCGTTATATTAGGCACTTGCAACCAGTCTGAATGTGAAGTATACGCTAATTGCGAAACACCGCCTAAATGATCACTGACCCGTCGAACTTGCTTGGCGCTCAAATAAGCCAAGTGTAGTCTGAGCCAAATTGTCAGCTCGGTATTGTCGGCATTTTTATTCATAAATTCGCTATAATGCTTGGATTCCGTAAAGTTTCAAGTATAAACCTAAAAGTAACTATTCCATGCAAAAACTCGACCTTGTTTTATTCCCGGATGAAGGTTTGCGCGAAGTCTGCGCCCCCGTGCCGGAAATGACCGACGATTTAGATCGTCTAATTGATGATATGTTTTACACCATGTACGAGGCACCCGGTATCGGCCTCGCCGCTCCCCAGATAGCGGTACAACAACGCGTCATTGTGGTGGACGTATCGGAAGACAAAAAACAACCTCTCGCATTGATTAATCCAGAAGTTGTGCGCAGTGCCGGCCAGATCACCTGGGAGGAAGGCTGTTTGTCTTTGCCCGGCATTTATGCACATATAGATCGCCCAAGCGATATTTTAGTGCGCGCAATGAACCGTGATGGCCAAATGATTGAAATGGAAGCCTCCGATTTAATGGCGATCTGTATTCAGCATGAAATTGACCACTTAAATGGTAAACTGTTTGTAGACCATTTATCTGGCCTAAAACGCACCCGTATTTTACAAAAATACAAAAAACTGCAAGCTGAAGCCAAGGCTAATTAACACAAACGCGGCATCGCTTGAAAGGAGCGCTCATGAGTTATCGAATTATCTTTGCTGGCACACCCGAATTTTCGGTCGCGCCCTTGCAAGCTTTATTGGACTCAGAGCACCAAGTCGTTGGCGTTTATACCCAGCCAGATCGCCCTGCTGGACGCGGGCGAAAGCTTACACCCAGTCCAGTCAAACAACTCGCGCTCGAGCACAACTTACCCGTATTTCAGCCTGAAAGTCTTAAGACGGCCGAAGCTCAAGTCGAGTTGGCGGCGTTAAATGCCGATATTATGGTCGTGGTGGCTTATGGTTTAATTTTGCCGCAAGCTGTGTTGGATATGCCAAAACTGGGTTGCCTGAATATTCATGCATCCTTGTTACCTCGCTGGCGTGGAGCCGCGCCGATTCAACGCGCGATTGAAGCTGGCGACCAACAAACCGGCATCACCATTATGCAAATGGATGCGGGCTTAGATACCGGTGCGATGCTGTATAAGGTTGAAACCGATATTCAAGCTGAAGATACGGCGCAAACCTTACATGACCGCTTAGCGCCAATGGGCGCACAAGCTTTATTGGACACGCTGGCGAATTTAAATCAGCTTAACCCAGAAGCTCAATCCGACCACCAGGCCTGCTATGCCGCCAAACTGACCAAGGCGGAAGCCGAGGTTGATTGGACTTTGTCTGCCCAGCAAATCGTGCGGCGCATTCATGCCTTTAACCCTTGGCCAATGGCGTTCACGCATTTTGACGCTCAACCTTTACGTATTCTGCAAGCGCAAGCTTTAGACGGCCCCAAACACGATAAACCCGGTGAAATGATTTTATTGGAAAAATTAGGTGTGGATGTGATGGCCGGCGAAGGCCTAGTGCGAATTATACAATTGCAACCGGCCGGTAAAAAACCCATGTCGGCGTATGATTTTTGCCAAGCGCGCAATGTCATCGGCAAAACGCTTACTTAAACTTTAGGCCTTTATGAATCCACGTCGTGCTGCACTTAATGCCCTGTTAAATGTGACCCAACAAGGTCAATCTCTTAGTCAAGCGTTACCGAATGCCTTGCAAGCTATTGCCGATCGGCGTGACCGCGCCTTTGCCCAGAATTTAGTGTTTGGTTGTCTGCGCTGGTATGACCGTCTGGTCGCGGTTCGAAACCAGCTCCTGGCCAAGCCGCTTAAAGCCAAAGACGAAGACATTAATAACTTAATCCTACTCGCGCTTTATCAGCTTTTGTATCTGGATACGCCGGATCACGCAGCCGTTTCTGAAACCGTGAACTTAAGTCAAAAGCTCAAAAAGCCTTGGGCGCGCGGGTTATTAAATGGCGTATTACGCAGTTTTATACGGGATCAAGACGCGATTTTAGCCAAGTTGCCCAGCGACATTGGTGTACAAACAGCTCACCCGAGTTGGTTGGTAAAGGCGTTAAAACAAGCTTATCCCGAGCAATACGAACAAATCTTGCAACAAAATAATCAAACCGCGCCACTCACCTTGCGTGTCAATCAACGTGTGCAAACGCGTGACAGCTTGCTTAGTCTTTTAAATGAAGCCGGCCTATCGGCACAAGCTCACCCTCTTAGCCCGGTTGGTATTTCGCTAAGCAGTCCGGCGGATATCAGCCAACTCCCGAGCTTTGAACAAGGCGGATTCAGCGTACAAGATATCGCCGCCCAACAAGCCGCGTTGATTCTACAACCCAAGCCGAGCATGCGTTTACTGGATGCCTGCGCCGCTCCCGGTGGTAAAACTGGGCATTTACTTGAATATAGCGACAACCAGGCCTGGTTGTTAGCACTCGAAAAACAAGCCGACCGTATGCCGCGCCTGCAAGAAAATTTGGCACGCCTTAAACTGGATGTGCATACGCAAGTCACCGATGCGGGTGACCACCAGGCCTGGTGGGATGGCAAGCCTTTTGATCAAATATTACTGGATGCGCCCTGTTCCGCTACCGGCATTATTCGTCGCCACCCGGATATTAAACACCACCGTCGGCCAGAGGACATTGACGCTTTAGTCGAGATTCAGGCGCACCTGTTAGATCAACTTTGGCAAACGCTGAAACCCGGCGGACAGTTGCTTTATGCGACCTGCTCGGTACTGCCACAAGAAAATGCTCAACAAGTTGAAGCCTTTTTGCAGCGTCAAACCGATGCTCAATTGCAACCAATTGCGGGCGACTGGGGGCAAGGCGAGATCGGCAAGCAAATCTTACCTGGTGAACAGGGCATGGATGGGTTTTATTATGCACTCTTACACAAAGCGGATGTCAGCGCATGAGTTGGTTGGGCGGAATAATGGGTGTTATATTCATGTTCGTCAGCCAAGTGGCCTGGTCGCAAGTCACGCTGTTAGATTTGGTCGATAAGCAAATTGACGACACACTATACATAGATGCCAGAGCCCATATTAAACTACCGGAAAAAGTGGTACGTGCTATTCAGCATGAAATCCCGATCCGGTTTGTGACCGAAATTGAATTAACCCGCCGCGACCAGATTTTCATTTTCCCTTATAACAGTCAACAAACTCACATACGTTATACCACCGAACTTTCCTATTCACATTTTGAGCGGCGCTATAAACTGCATAACCTACGCAATCAAAATATTCGTTATTTCAGCCACCTTGCCCCCGCTTTAGATACACTCAGTGAATTACAAAATTTTCCTATTACAAGCTTAAATCAACTCCATTCCGGCCTACATTACAAATTAAAGCTTCAGTTCCGCTTGAATTATTGGGCACTACCGGCTCCGATGTTAACGCAAGCTCTATTTGATTCGGACTGGCGTTTCAAAAGCGAATGGTTTGAGCTGCCTATTCAAGCGGGGCGACGCCGATGAATGTTAAAACACGCTTATTTCTGAAACAGTATGGTTGGCTAATGATTGTGACGGGGTTATTGTTGATCTCGCTTGTGATCATGCATCAAATTTTACAAAATGCGCCCGAGCTTGTTGAATACTATATAGGGTTGTTAGTGTTTAGTGTGATGGGGACATTGATTCTCTTGACCCTACTGGTCCGCACACTTCTCAAACTTTACCGGCAGTATAAACAAAACATATCTGGTATTCGAACCACCATAAAAATTACCAGCACCCTCACCCTGTTATTGGCTTTTCCAATTTTGACCTTGTTTTATTTCTCGGTCAGCCTAGTGCATCAAAGTATTGATCAATGGTTTGACATTCGTACCGAACAAGCCTTAAGTGATGCCAGCGCTTTGGTTCGCGCCAACCTAGATAATTTAACGCGAGATAGCTTAAATGCAACTCAGCGCGCCGAAGATTCCCTACGCCCCTTTTTGGCGCAACGACCCGCTTATTCAGTCAGTCAACTGCGCAATCAACTGGGCGCTCAAGAAGTCGCGCTTTATCAATCAAACGGCCAGTTAATCGCCTATAGCAATAGTTTTGGGGATCAAAGCCTGCCAAACCAACCTGGCGATAATTTATTCCAACAACTACGCCAGCGCCATAGCTATGCGGCGGTTGAAACCTTGAGTGAAACCAACAGACAAATCGTGCGTGTATTAATACCGGTTTTTAATCCGTTTTCAAACCAAGTTCATCCACTGCAAGTTATCTTTAATATCCCGGAAAACATTACTCGCTATGCACAATCAGTACGCTTGGCTGAAAGTCAGTATCACGAATTAAACTACTTACGCGCACCACTCAAAACCAGCTTTACTTTGATCTTATCTATGGTGCTATTATTGACGTTAGTCAGTGCATTATTATTTATGGTGCAGGCCGCCCAGAACCTCACCCGCCCGATTCGTTACCTAGCACAAGGCACGCAACGTGTAGCGCAAGGCGACTACAGCACCAAAATGCAGGTCGACCGCGATGATGAATTTGGTACCTTAATTCAGTCGTTTAACGACATGATCGGTCAGGTAGCGAAGGCTCGAAATGATATTAAAATTAACCACCAACAAACCGAAGTGCAGCGTTTATATTTCCAAGCCGTCATCCGTAACCTAACCAACGGTGTGGTTACGCTCGATATGAACCGCCGCTTGCGCACGATTAATGATAAAGCCAGTCAAATCTTAGGTATTAATTTACAGCCCTTAGTGGGCGAACGATTTTGCGACATTATGGATCAAGCTGACACCCCGCACCTTAAACCATTTTTTGATGCGATGATGCCACGTTTTGAAAACCAAAACTTAATGCAAATGGATGCACGTCCATGGAGTGAACAAATCACCATCCAATATCAAAATCAGCAACGCATTATTCTGATGCATGGCTCAACACTGCCCAGTATTGACCAAAAAATTGGTGGGTTTGTGATTGTAATGGATGATATTACCGATTTAGTTCAAGCTCAGTTACATGCGGCTTGGAGTGATGTCGCCCGTCGGTTGGCGCATGAAATCAAAAATCCGCTCACCCCCATCCAACTGAGTGCCGAACGTTTAGAATTCAAACTGTCCAACAAACTTCAACCTGATGATGCCGCCTTGTTAGAACGTATGACCCGCACGATTGTAGATCAAGTCGATACCATGCAAACGTTGGTTCAGGCCTTTATCGATTATGCGCATACGCCTGAAATGCAATTACAAATGTTGGATTTAAATGAGCTAATTCTGGATATTGTGTCCTTATACCAAGCCCCTAATGACGTTGGCATTATCCAGCTTAACTTCGACCCAGAGTGCCCTGCTATTCTGGCGGATGCGTCGCGCTTACGTCAGCTGTTTCATAACCTGATCAAAAATGCACTCGAAGCCACCGAAGAAACGGATTCAGCTCAGGTTAAAATTATCACAGATTGCGCGGCTCAGCCTGATAAGATTACAATCCAAGTGATTGACAACGGCCCTGGAATTCCAGAGCAAGCCATTAACTGGATTTTCGAACCCTATGCAACCGACAAACCGAAGGGCACCGGGCTCGGCCTTGCAATCGTTAAGAAGATAGTAGAAGAACACAACGGGCAGATTGAGTTACAAGGAACGGATACCCAAGGTACCTGTTTTGTAATTACGCTTTCAAAACTTAACGCGGATAGACACTGATGCAAAAACCGTCAAGTTCAAATACCCATTCAACCATCTCAGGTAAATTGCTCATCGTTGATGATGAAAAAGATATTCGCAACTTAATGCAAGAAATCTTTGCTGAGGAAGGTTACCAAGTCATGACCGCCGCCAATGGCGTACAAGCGCGCTCGGCTTGGCGCGATAATGTTCCGGATGTTATTTTTCTGGATATCTGGATGCCGGATGTAGACGGACTGTCTTTACTTAAAGAAATGCAGGCCGAAAAGCTGCTAGAACACACCACCGTTATTATGATGTCTGGTCACGGCACCATCGAAACGGCTGTCGAAGCCACGCGTTTTGGTGCCTATGATTTTATGGAAAAGCCTTTGTCTTTAGCCAAATTAATTGTGATGGCGGAACGTGCGTTGGAGCACAATCGACTCGCACATGAAAACCGACGCTTAAAAGGCAACCAACCAGGCCTGGTGATGCCGGTTGGTAAAAGCAAACTCATGCGTGAACAACGTAGCACGATCGAACGCCTGGCGAAATATACTATGCCGATTTTACTAACAGGCGAGGCCGGCACCGGTAAACATTTTTTTGCCAACGCCTTACATCAAATCAGCCCCCGCAAAGACGCGCCTATTTATAACCTACATGCTAAAGACTTTTCTGAACAGTTAGAAGTCTGGCTAGGCACCTCTGAAGAACGTAATACCCAAGTTGGTGAAATTGAACAAGTTAAAAACGGCACCTTAGTGCTCTCTAATGTTGAACAGTTATCAGAGGAAGCTCAGAGTCGGCTTGCGGATTTAATTTTTCACCAAGCCTATCGTCGCCTGGGTCATGACAAGCTCTACCCAATCGATATACGCTTGGTATGCACCACGCGCGTTGATCTTGAACAAGCGGTTGAGAACGCTGAATTTCGTGAAGATGTGTTTAAACGTTTAAATGTGATGCCGATTATGGTTCCAGCCTTACGTCAACACAACGAAGACATTCCAGAGTTGGTCAACCACTTTGTTCGACATTTTACTTTCCAAGAAGGTCTGCCTAATCGCGTTTTTTCAGAATCCGTTTTTAATTTATTACGCCAATATGCTTGGCCGGGCAATTTGCGCGAACTTCAAAACTTGGTACAACGTTTGTTAATTTTAGGTACCACACCAGACGTCTCAGAAGAGGAAGTACGCCACAGCTTGACCCAGTCTTCGCAGCAATACTACAATAGCGCATCCATTGACACCTCCATGAACTTAAAGGCCGCTAAAGAGAGTTTTGAGGCCGCCTATTTGAAACAGTTATTGCGTGAAACCAGTGGCAGCGTTTCAGAAACCGCCAAGCGTTCTGGCATTGAGCGCACCCATCTCTATCGCAAACTCAAAGTGTTAGAGATAGATCCAAAAGATCCCATTTAAGGAAATTATCTATGAACATTGTTATTCTCGGAGCCGGCCAAGTGGGTTCTTCGCTCGCCGAATTATTAGCCAATGATGATAACGACGTCACCGTGGTTGATTTAGATAACGCCAGCTTACAGCGTTTACAAGACCGATTAGATATCCGCACGGTACAAGGCCACGTTTCCCACCCGAATGTGTTAGTTCAAGCCGGTTTAGAGTATGCCGATTTATTGATTGCGGCCGCTCAAAATGATGAAACCAATATCGTCGCCTGCCAAATGGCGCACATCATGTTCAAAACCACCACAAAAATTGCACGGGTACGTAGCAACGATTATCTTAAACACCCAGAGTTGTTTGACCGTAACCAAAACCCAGATGCGATTCCAATTGATTTACTAATCAGCCCTGAAAACCTAGTAACCGATTACATCCTGCAATTAATCGCTTATCCGGGGTCACTTCAGGTAGTCGACTTTGCCGATGGCTTGGTGCGTTTGGTCGCCATGCGCGCGCACAATGGTGGGCCTCTGGTGGGCAAAAAAATCCGTGAACTTAAACAACATCTGCCTTCAAAAGTTAGAACCCGTATTGTCGCAATCTACCGTCAAGACGAAGTCGTGATGCCGACTGGAGATGAACCTATCCGAGTCGGGGATGAGGTGTTCTTTATTGCCGAACCACATGATATTTCAATTATCGTAGAAGAATTTCGCCGTGAGAAACAGAAAAAAGCACGCAACATTATGATCGCGGGGGGAGGGCACATTGGTTTCAGTTTGGCCAAGCAGTTGGAAGACACCCATCAGGTCAAAATCATTGACCACAACATTATCCGAGCGCGTGAAATATCGGAAGTGTTAGATCAAGCAATTATTATTCACGGTGACGTGTCAGATAAGGATTTGTTGATTGAAGAAAATATTGACGAAATTGACTTGTTTGTGGCAGTAACGAATAAAGATGAAGCTAATATTATTTCATCCATGTTAGCCAAAAAACTCGGCGTTCGTCGTGTCATTGCCCTGGTTAACAACCAATCCTATATTGAACTCATCCATCTCAACTCGATTGATATTGCGATATCAGCTGACCGAATCACTACTAATAACTTACTCCACTATATGCGTCAGGGCGATACGGTAAAGGCCTCTACGCTTAGACGTGGTGCGGCCGAAGCCATGGAAGTGATTGTACATGGCAGTGAAAACTCATCTAAAATCATTGGTAAACGTCTGGTAGAGGTTGACTGGCCAAAAGACATCACCATCGGCTGTATTGTGCGCGAAGGCAAGGTGTTGTTTGCGCATCGCGACCTGGTAATTGAAGCTGAAGATCATGTCATACTATTTTTAACTGATCGTTCACGCATCACAGAAATTCATGACCTGTTCGCGCCTGAAGAACGTCGATCTTGGCTAGGATAGCAATATGCAATTTCAGATTATTATAAAAATTCTTGGGCTTTTGCTAATGGTCTATAGCCTAAGTCTTCTGCCCCCGATTGCTGTCGCTTTAATCTATAAAGACGGCGCGCTTATTGCCTTTCTCTCCGCCATGGTGTTAACCCAGGTCACCGGCTTGTCCTTATGGTTGCCGAATCGCAAACATAAACGGGAACTCAAAATTCGGGACGGCTTTATTATTGTTGTGATGTTCTGGACGGCACTTGGGTTAGTGGGGGCATTGCCCTTTTTACTCGAAGAAGAAGTCCCGATTTCAATCAGCGATGCGATTTTTGAATCTTTTTCTGGCTTAACCACCACTGGGGCGACTATATTAAGTGGCTTAGATACGATGCCACATGCAATTTTGTGGTACCGCCAGCAACTTCAGTGGTTAGGCGGTATGGGTATCATTGTGTTAGCCGTCGCTATTTTGCCTTTATTAGGTATCGGTGGTATGCAGTTATACCGTGCCGAAATGCCCGGACCGGCTAAATATAATAAGTTAGCACCCCGTATTTCTGAAACCGCTAAAACCCTTTGGCTGATTTATGTCGCCCTCACTATCGCTTGTGCAAGCGCATATTGGTTCGCTGGCATGAGCTGGTTCGATGCCATTGGTCACAGTTTTTCTACCGTGGCAATTGGCGGGTTTTCGACTCACGATGCCAGCATTGGTTACTTTGACAGCCAGGTTATTGAGTCGATTGCCGTGTTTTTTATGTTCCTAGCCGGTGCCAACTTTGCTTTGCACTTTCGCGCCTTCCGATCACTTGAAGTCAAGCCCTACTTGTTTGACCCAGAGTTCCGTACTTACGTCATGGTATTGTTAATTGGCATTGCGATCAGTACGAGTTATTTATATTTTCAAGACATATATACCAGCCTATCTGAGGCTTTCCGCTATGGTCTCTTTATGACGGTATCCATCGCGACCACGACCGGCTATGGCAATGCTGATTTTGCAATGTGGCCAGGATTTTTACCTGTAATGTTGATCTTCATGAGCTTTATAGGCGGTAGTGCCGGTTCTACCGGTGGCGGTATGAAAGTGATTCGTTTCTTGCTGTTATTTAAGCAGGGGATTCGTGAGATTCAACGCTTAATGCACCCCAATGCCTTAATGCCAGTTAAGTTAAGTGGCCGTGCGATTCCAGAGCGTGTTATGTCATCTGTATGGGGTTTCTTTGCGTTGTATGTTGCGACCTTTGCAATCATTTTGCTCGCTTTAATGGCTTTGGGCATGGATCAGGTCACGGCCTTTTCAGCGACCGCGGCCACATTAAACAACCTAGGGCCAGGCTTAGGTGAAGTCGCCGCCAACTTTGGTGGCATTAATGATCCCCAGAAATGGATTTTAACCCTTTCGATGTTACTGGGTCGCTTGGAGATTTTCACATTACTAGTGATTTTAACCCGCACCTTCTGGCGAGCTTAAGATGTCTCAATTCAGCGCGCAAAAATGGAATCAAAAATACGCAGAGGCCGAATTATCAACACCGGCTGAAGCGTGTTGGTTATTAAAGCAGCATATTCGACGTTTACCCTTGCGAGGCCAAGCCTTGGACTTGGCGAGTGGTTTAGCCGGAAATGCGCGCTTTCTAGCACGATGTGGTCTAAATACTCAGGCTTGGGATATTTCAGAAACGGCGACCGATTTAGTAACACGTTGGGCGAAGCTACAAGGCTTGTCGAACTTACAAGCGGTTTGTAAAAACATAACTGAGCAAGATTTCGAGCCGAATCAATTTGATGTAATTGTAGTGAGCCACTATTTAGATCGTGCGATTTTGCCCTCACTGGTTAAGGCTTTAAAACCACAAGGTCTGTTGTTTTATCAAACATTTTTGGCACCAGTTCAAACTAATGGGCCAAGCAATTTGGATTTTTATATACAATCTAATGAGTACCAGGCCTGGTGGTCATCTTTAACATGTGAAGTTTATGGCGAAGGTTGGATCAAAGTCGCAAACAACGGACTCAACCGAGAGGCTTGGTATATCGGGCGTAAAACCTAATCTTTGTGACCAGCCTTGGTAGAGTCTGAGCCTGTCGTTTCATCCGAGTTTGTTGATTCCACCTCGGTTTTTTGGTCTTCATCATCTAACAAAATGCGGTGAGCCGCACCATCTAAGTCATCAAACTGCCCTTTTTTCGCCATCCAAATAAACATTGCAACAACCAATCCCCCCACAATTAATACCAGTGGAATGGTAATAAATATAATTTCCACAACTTATCCTCTTGTGACCTTACGACTAATCGGTTTTTTGAAAAATCCACGAATCCGCATAGCATTCAAAATCACAGCCAAGCTGCTTAGCGGCATGGTGATGGAGGCAATTAAAGGCGTCAACATCGCCGCCATCGCCAGCGGCACCATAATAATATTATAAGTAATGGATAAGCCTATGTTTTGTTTAACTGTTTTAAGCGTTCGATCCGATAGAGCTAAGGATGTATTGATCGACAGTAGCTCATTATTTAATAAAATAATATCGGCCGAATCCATTGAAACATCGGTTCCGCCCCCCAATGCAAAGCCAACATTGGCTCGGCTTAGCGCCGGGGCATCGTTAATGCCATCTCCAACCATCGCCACTTTTTGACCTTGTTTTTGCAGGTCGGCGATCACCTGACTTTTATCCTCCGGCAGAACCTCAGCCATTACGTTCATGCCACCTAATTGATGCGCAACCGCATTCGCGACTTGCTGGCGATCACCACTTAACAAGGTGACTTGTTTGCCCCGCGCTTGTAAACGCTCAATCAAAGCTTTGGCATCTTCGCGTAACTCATCTTCAATAAAAAGTACGCCGATCACGTTTTGATTATTGGCAACCCAAACGCTGCTGCGACCTAATTTCGCCTGCTCTTGCTCAGCCGTTAGCATTTCATCGGGTAGGTTAATATTAAATTGCTTTAGCCAAATACCCGTGCCGATCCGCACCTGATCCTGGTTTATTTTGGCACTTACGCCACGACCTGGCTCCGCTTTAAATTCATCAATCATTAACTTATTCACTTGCCAGTCCGGTTGACGGGAGTCCATGCTTTTAACAATGGCTCGAGCTAAACTATGCTCAGATTTCTGCTCGATTTTAGCAATCTTGGTTAGCCATTCTTCTACCACCAGGCCTGGTGCCCAGCTTTCATCAACCCAACTCATTTGACCTTTTGTGAGGGTGCCGGTTTTATCAAACACAAAATGATCCACCTCATTTAGCATCTCCAACACTACACTATTTTTGACTAATATGCCGTTTCGGGCAGACACGCCAGCCGCCACTGCCATCGCCATAGGCGTGGCCAGACCAAGCGCACAAGGACAGGTGATAATCAGCACCGCTGTACCGGCCATAATGGCGGTTTCTACATCCGCTTTCCACCACCAAAACATAAAGGCCAATGTGGCTAAAGTCAGTGTCGCACTCACAAACCAAGGCATAATTTTCTCAGCGGTACACTGAATGGTGGCTTTTGACCCTTGCGCATCCTCGACCAAATGAATAATACGAGCCAAACGCGTGTTATCGAGCGTAGCCTCGACTGAAATGGCCAAAGAGCCATCAAGATTAATTGTGCCGGCCGACACGTTATGACCAATCTGCTTAAACACTTCGCGTGACTCGCCACTAAGCATGGATTCATTCACCTGACTTTCGCCTTCCACTACTTGGCCATCAACTGGAATTTTATCGCCAGGCTTAACCCAAACCCGATCCCCTGCTTTCAGCAAGCGAACCGGTACAACCTGTTCAACCCCATTAATATATTGGCGCGCCATTTTAGGTTGAAGCTCCATTAAACGCCGGGTGGAATCTAATGCTTTATTTTTGGAAATGGCTTCTAAATATCGTCCAATTAAGAGTAGAAACGTTAGATCGATGACGGTCGCAAAAAAAGCTTGCCCTACATGGTCAGGTTGTAACATCACCCAAGTTGAATAACCGTAGGTAATCAGTAGGCCTAAGCTTATCGATACATCCATTCCCACCGTCTTGGCTTTAAGACTTTGGAATGCGCCTTTTAAGAAAGGCTGGGCCGAATAAACAAGGGTCGCACTGGCCAATAAAAACAGTACGAAGTAAAAATAGGATCGGTACTCAGCATCGTCATTAGCACCGGTGTAGAGCGCGACCGAAAACCACATCGCGTTCATCACCGCAAAACCAGCAAAACCTAACCGATACAATAAATCACGATTCGCTTTGCGGTACGCTTGTTCACTTTCTTCGGCATCATATGGACGCGCATCGTAACCAATCTGGTTAAGGCGCTGCAAAATTTCTGAAAGTTGGATTTTTGAATTGTCCCAACGGACTTTGATTTGTTTGTTAGTGAAATTAACGTTGGCATACAGAATGCCGTCAATTTTTGCTAGGCTGTGTTCAATTAACCAAATGCAAGCCGCGCAATGAATGGCATCCGACATAAGTGTAATCTGACGTACTTGACCTAAATTTTTAACAAACTGAGACTGTACTTCGTCATAATCAAAAAAGTCGGACGCCTGGCTAAGTTGCTTAGGCGCAACTGGCCGCTGAGTATCCGGTGAAAGCTTGTAAAAACTTTCTAGACCCGAGCTATGAATCACTTCACATACAGAAGCACAACCATGACAACAAAAGGAACGGTCGTGACCTTTAATGACTTTGTCGACCCGTTCGTTCTGTGTAATTTCCTGGCCACAATGGTAGCACTGACTCATTGATTACTCAGGGTCTTTAACCATAAACGATTGGCCAATACTGTATTTTTTATCGCCTTTTACCACTTCAATTATAAAGTCCCATTTGCCTTTTAAGGGTAAGGCAAATTCAGACGCATAATGACCTTTGGTTTCCAATTGGGTTAACTCAACTGAGCCGTCAAGATTACGGTCGGATGGGCGATAATAATAGAGTGTGGCCGAATCCACATCAAAATGAGTATGATCTTTATCCAGTACTTCTAGTGCGATTCGATCCGGTTTACCTTCTATTAATTCAGGCATATCGACTTTTAACTGCCAGCCTAACTTTTCCATTTGTTGACGCTCAGCTAATACCGCGGCATGGTTTTTACCGCGTTCATAGAAATCATCAATCACCAGGCCTGGATTAGTGACCACTGCCATACTAACCATAAAAAAATTGACCATTAAAACAGTTAATAGAATCGCTACCCAGAAAATAACCAAGGGATTTTTCCAAGCTACACTCCAGTCACGGGTGTCTTTTTTTTGTTCCTGCATTGCCTTTCTTCTCCTAGGATTAAGATGCCTAATCCTTGCTCATTATTAAATGAGCTTAATAAATTAACGGCTTCTATAATTAATAGCTTGGCCCGTGGAATACACTACGATAACGATCCCGAATATCCTTATTTCTTAAATCTTTCACCACTATATCAATTGGCATACTTGGCTCAGATAACTTGTTGCGCGGTATACGAACAAATAGACGAATGGTCGAAACACTACCGGGTGAAACATCAGCCACTCGGTCAGCGATATAAATCAAATCGTCATGACCAAATACTTCTACTTCGACTTGCATGACTTCATTGGTTTTATTGACGACTTTAACTTCATATTTATTCTGAATCGTACCGTCACTCATTTGTACATAAAGAGGTGCGCGCTCTTTGAGTACTGTGACATCAATAGGTGCCATATTGACCATGCCCCAAATTAACGCAAAGGCCGCAAATGTCATAATGGAAGAATAAACTATCACACGAGGACGACGCCAAATTGGGGGCAAGGCTTTACCGGCAAATTCGTTAATAGCGGCGTACCTGATCAACCCTTTTGGCTTATTAACTTTCTCCATGATCTCATCACAGGCATCGATACATAGACCACAAGTAATGCAACCAAACTGCTGACCCAAGCGAATATCTACGCCTGTTGGACATACGTCTACACACATACGACAGTCAATGCAGTCACCTAAAACCGGAGCTTCTTCACCAGGTTTAACACGGCGTTGACGTCCACGTGGCTCTCCGCGATCGCGATCATACGTTGGCATAACAGTTTCCGTATCAGTCATGGCACCCTGAATACGTGAATAAGGACAAAATCCCATACAAACCTGCTCACGCATAAAACCAGCTGTTAGATAAGTTAAACCGGTCAATACCATAATGGTTATAAACTCATAGTAACCTAGTTGGAAATTGAGCAAGCGTGCCCATAGCTGGAATGCATCAGTGAAGTAGGCAACAAAACTAAAGCCAGTCATAAAGGCAATAAATAACCAAACCAGATGTTTGGGTAGTTTAATTTTAAATTTTGCAAAACTCATGGGTTCTGCATCAAGCTTAATGCGCTTTCCAGGTTTACCCTCGAACTTTTCCTCTAACCAAGTAAATACATCAACCCATACGGTATGGAAACAAAAATAACCACACCAGACCCGACCAGCTATTGCCGTAGAGGCGGCTAACAACAGTGCGAAAAACAACAAAATCATTGCCAGCATCCAGATATCCTGGGGTAAGACGGTTAAGCCAAAAATATGAAACTGACGATTAGCTAAATCCCATAAAATGGCTTGGTCGCCATTCCAACGAATATAAGGGCCTACAAATAAAAGCAACCAAAAAGAGGCAACCATCCATTTGAAGTTACGAAACTTACCACCAATTCGTTTTGCGTGTACGGTACCACCAGTATGCAGAGGTAAAATTTCAACGCCGATATCATCTAATGTTTTGGATTCGACATGAACATCATCAAGCACTGAACCAGTGTGAATTTTGGGGCGATAAGCTTCTTTTTTGGAATCTGAGTCTGACATAAGCCTTCTCTTAATTTAAGGATGGATTAAACATGCCTATAGTTAATCATTAAAATAGGAACATTATTCTAACCGTTTTAGGACAAGTTGATCCTTGATTAATTTTATCACTCGTTATAAATAAAAATAGGCCTATAAATAGGCCTATTTTTATTTATATCAAGCATTTGCGATTAAGACTTGTCTTCGTCACTACCTTCCATGCTCTTGAAAATCTTCCAGCCAAATGCAACTAATGCAACGATACTGAAAACCAAGGCAAGAAGCGAAACCCACAAAACCCAGTCACTATTTAATTCATTCATGAACTATCTCCTCAACTTTGTGAACCCACGACTTATAAAACTCGTCGTGGGTAAATCACTATTCAATTAGGCAGCACTAATTGTATTTATTGACCACCGCCTAATTCATGGACATAAATCGCTAGGCGTTTAATGTTAACGTCCGCATCAGGTAGGCGCTCTTTGAAAGAAGGCATTTCTGCGCGACGCGTTTCAGGTAGGTAATTGCCGTCTTTTTTTACGTTTACACCATAAGTAATCGTGTGAATAACTGAATCACGGCGATCTGCTTGCAAGTTACCAGGAACACCAACAAAACGTGGAATACTACCAGTTAAGTTGGTCGCACCATTTGGCGCGACAGGCTTGCCTTGTGGACCATGACAAGCCATACATAAGCCCTTGCCATTATAAATAGCTTTACCAGCGGCGTATTGCTCACTATCCGCTTCATCAGCCGCCAAAGCGATGACATAATCAGCAACCTGACCAATTTCTTCGTCATTTAAGTTACCCATCATGCCTTTCGCAGGCATATTACCAACACGACCCTTTTCTAGAGAGGCTTCAATTTGTTTAACGGAACCACCCCATAGCCAATTATCATCGGCTAACACTGGAAAGTTCGGGTTACCAGAACCATTCGCACCATGACAAGCCATGCAATAATCACCAAATAATACTTTTGAAGTGGCTACCGCATAAGCGCGCAATTCATCATCTTTTATGATGTCCGCAACATCCATACTGGCAAGCTTTTCTTCTTCAGCCGCAAAGGTACGTTCACGCCAGTTATTTAGAACTTCAAAGTCTTCTTTATACTCTTCTACCTGAGTCCAACCAGCTACCCCTTTTGTATGAGAGTCTACTAATGGAATCGTTGGGTAATAAACTGCATAGAAAACGATCATAATTAAACCCGCGTAAAACGCTAGCATCCACCATAGTGGCGGCGGATTATCTAACTCGCGTAGGTCTTCATCCCAAATGTGGCCAGTATTACCTTCATCAGGCCATGGATTATGTTGTGCCATACTTATTCTCCTCAGAATAATCAATCATCATCAAGTACTTTGTATTTTTGTTCTTCGAGCTCTTTGCGTTTGCTAGGTCTTAAAGCCCACCAGAACGCAACCGCTAAACCAACAAAAACCAGTACTGTTACGATTAGTCCAGCCCAGTCATGGCCCGTCATAGACGACCAGTCTGTGCTGAAGTATTGTTGAATTTTACTCACGATAAACCTTACTGTCGTCGAGTTGTACCATGGTTCCTAGAACCTGCATGTAAGCTACGATCGCATCCATTTCAGTCTTACCTTCAATGTGCTCTTGCGCTAACTCTATTTCTTCATCTGTATATGGAACACCTACACGACGCAATGCGGTCATACGAGCCTTCATATCGCGTGTTGTACCAAAGTAGCTCTTGTTCACCGGATTTTCAGCAAGCCAAGGATAAGCTGGCATAACAGATTCAGGTACTAAGTTCTGAGGTCTTAATAAATGCATAACATGCCATTCATCAGAATATTTACCACCTACGCGTGCCAAATCAGGACCGGTACGCTTTGAACCCCATTGGAACGGACGATCATACATAGACTCGGTTGCCAATGAAAAGTGACCGTAACGTTCACGCTCATCACGGAAAGGACGAATCATCTGAGAGTGACAAATATAACAACCTTCACGGATGTAAATATCACGCCCGGCAAACTCTAAAGGTGTATGTGGACGTACCCCATCACCCTCTTTCCAATCTGAACCCCAGGTTCCGTCAGCTTTTTTATAGTAAAGACGTTTGTCCGATACGACTTTGCCATCTTCTTCTGTAAACGTGCGTTCCCATACTAGCTCAGGGAATTTTTCATTTTTTACGTTACCGTATTTATCAGTTTTTTCCGTGTAGTCAACGGAAGACTTGAGATAAAACAACGGTACGATTTCAACAATACCCGCGATTGATACCACAAAAGCGGTAGCCAAGATCATTGCAAAGATATTGCGCTCTACACGATCTTGGAAATTTTTTGGAGTTTGATCTGCCATGAGTTTCTGCTCCTCAACTCATTAATTTAGACTGGTGACTCCTTAATAGAGCCACCCTTTTTCTAACTAGGCATTCGCTGCCACAGTACTGGTTTGTTTGGCTTTAGCCATCTTAATGGTCATAACGATGTTATATAACATCACTACAGCACCAGAGGTGAATAGCACACCACCAACAGCACGCATTACATAGTATGGGTGCATTGCAGCCACCGACTCAGCGAAGGTGTAAGCCAACATGCCATACTCATCATAAGCACGCCACATCAAGCCCTGCATAATACCTGACACCCACATTGCAACGATATAGAGCACCGTACCGATTGTCGCCAACCAGAAGTGGAAGTTAATCAAACGCATTGAATACATTTCAGTGTTCCATAGCTTCATTACCATGTGGTAAATCGCACCAATCGACACCATAGCAACCCAACCTAACGCACCAGAATGCACGTGACCGATAGTCCAATCCGTGTAATGCGACAAGGCATTAACCGTCTTAGCCGCCATCACTGGACCTTCAAACGTTGACATCGCATAGAAAGCCAACGCCATGATTAAGAAGCGCAAAATATAGTCTGTACGTAAACGGTCCCAAGCACCAGAAAGCGTTAACATCCCGTTAAGCGCACCACCCCAAGATGGAATGATCATAGCAAGAGAGATAACCGCACCTAGTGAGCCAGTCCAATCAGGTAGAGCCGTGTACTGCAAGTGGTGAGCGCCTAACCATACATAACCGAACATCAAAGCCCAGAAGTGGATAACCGATAAACGATATGAGTACACCGGACGTTGTGCTTGCTTAGGAACGAAGTAATACATAATCCCAAGGAAACCAGCCGTTAGGAAGAAACCTACTGCGTTATGACCCCACCACCATTGAATCATGGCATCTTGAACACCACTAAAGATAGAATAGGAAGTAAATAAAGACACGGGAATCGCTAAACCGTTCACAACATATAGGTAGGTGATCATAATCATCATACCTAGGAAGAACCAGTTAGATACGTATACATGTGAATGAGTTTCTTTGTTACGTGACGCAATCGTCATAACAAAGTTAAAGGTATATAAAACCCAAACAATCGCTACTGCGATATCTAACGGCCAAATTAACTCATGATATTCTTTACCTTGCGTCATCCCCAAAGATAAAGTGATCACAGCCAATAACAAGCCAACCGTAAACAAAATCGCCGTAATCCATGCAATTTTATTACTAAACAGCTTGATACCATTGGTTCTCTGAACCGTATAAAACGCCGTTGCCATCAATGTCATGCCACCGAATGCAAAAATAACAGTATTGGTATGCATCACACGTAGACGAGCAAAGGTGATTTCAGCAATATCAAAGTTTAAAGCTGGCCATGCTAGCTGAGAGGCTGCGAACGTCCCCATAAGCGTACCCAGCACCAAAAACACGACAGCTAGAACGGTCAAATATTTGACCACTCCATCATCATATTGTGGTTTTGTCATTGTAGTATCCACGTTGGATTCCCCTTTTAGTCTTAATGTTTCGTCCCCGCCTGCCATTGTTTTTAAATCTCAAACAGTACAAGAACTCCTCAACCGCCAATTATAGGGAGTTTAAAGAAACATTGCTGTTTAAAATCGCCAGAAAACTTAATTTAGGTCAAGATTTACTAGCACTTTGGTTAGAGGCCGGCAAGGAACCGCTATAAAAATCAACGGGATTATCTAATAAACCACCAATTCAACACAACTAAAAAATATTTATGACCAAGCCCGCTCCCACCTAATTAGCTTAAAAAATATTAAATTCGCGTACTCGATTTTTCACAATTCAACCACCAGGCCGGCTTTATTTATCCTAAAAACCTTAACAAGCCAAAACGCTTTTAAGTGCAAATTTAGACAAAATTCAGTATCATAGCTTCCTTTTAAGCTTGGTGGGATACGCAATGCGCACAGCTCAAGTTGAACGCAACACACTAGAAACGCAAATTAAAATAAGCGTTAATCTAGACGGTACCGGTGAGGCCAAACTCAATACCGGTGTGCCTTTTTTTGAACACATGCTCGACCAAATTGCGCGACATGGCTTAATTGATATTGATATTCAAGCTAATGGCGACACGCATATTGATGACCATCACACCGTAGAAGACATAGGCATTGCGCTAGGCCAGGCAATTCGACAGGCTGTGGGCGATAAAAAAGGCATAACACGTTATGGCCATGCCTATGTGCCGCTGGATGAATCATTGTCTCGTGTCGTGATTGATCTATCTGGGCGACCAGGTTTGGTATTTAATGCCAACTTTACGCGTGCCCAAATTGGTCAATTTGAAACCGAGCTGGTATCTGAATTCTTCCAAGGATTTGTTAATCATGCGCAAGCCACCTTGCACATCGATAACATTCGCGGTCAAAACGCGCATCACCAAGCCGAAACCATTTTCAAAGCTTTTGGTCGTGCGTTGCGCATGGCTTTAAGTGACGATCCTAGAATGGGAGGCCAGTTGCCTTCAACTAAAGGGAGTCTATAAGTGGCATTAAAGCAGGTCGTCGTGATTGACTATGGCATGGGAAACTTGCGTTCAGTTGCAAAAGCAGCCGAACATGTCGCCAATAGCCAAACCCGTATTATCGTCACTCAAAACCCACAAGATGTGGCCGATGCCGATGCGGTTATTTTCCCTGGCCAGGGGTGCTGCAAAAGCCTGTATGCAGGCTTTGCAAAACACCGGCATGATTGAACCGATCAAACAAGCCGCTAAAAAACAAGCCATTTCTTGGCATTTGCATGGGACTGCAGGTTTTAATGTCCCATTCTGAGGAAAACAACGGCATTGACTGTTTAGATATTATTCCTGGAAACGTGGTTCGATTTGATGAACAAGCCAACCCAGGCCTAAAAATCCCACATATGGGTTGGAATCAAATTCAACAAACTCAGCCACACCCTCTATGGCACAAAATTGAAGATCAAGCTCGATTTTATTTTGTGCACAGTTACTATATCCAACCTGAGTTAAAAGACGAAGTAACCGGACTCACTAATTATGCAACCGACTTTGCATCGGCGGTGGCGCAAGACCAATTATTTGCCATTCAGGCGCACCCTGAAAAAAGTGCAGACGCTGGACTTCAACTTTTCAAAAACTTCTTAAACTGGAATGGCGCATAGCCCAGTTGCTTTTCAATCTAAGGACCTTTAATTTATGCTACTTATTCCTGCAATTGACTTAAAAGATGGCCAGTGTGTTCGCCTAAGACAAGGCGTGATGGAAGATGCCACCGTTTTTTCATCAGACATAGTAGCCATGGCCGAGCGCTGGGTTAGCCAAGGCGCACGTCGTTTACACATGGTCGATCTAAACGGTGCGTTTGAAGGCACCCCGGTTAACGGTGAAAGCTGTTTACCAAGTAAGTCAGGCCTACCCTGAACTGCCGATTCAAATTGGCGGTGGTATTCGCGACCTCAAAACCATTGAAGCCTACTTAAATGCCGGCGTAACCTACTGTATTATTGGCACCCAAGCCGTTCATACTCCTGAGTTTGTCGCTCAAGCGTGCCAAGCCTTTCCTGGGCATATTATGGTTGGCCTTGATGCAAAAGAAGGCTTTGTCGCGATTAATGGTTGGGCTGAGGTAACTGACCACCAAGTAATAGACCTTGGCAAACGTTTTGAAAACGACGGTGTAGAAGCCATTATCTACACCGATATTGGTCGCGACGGCATGATGCAAGGCGTCAACATCGAAGCCACTCAAGCGCTTGCTCAAGCTCTAAGCATTCCGGTAATTGCATCCGGCGGCATCACCAATTTAGACGACATTCATGCGCTTTCTAAAATTGAATCGGACGGCGTGACTGGAGCGATTACTGGTCGCGCAATCTATGAAGGTAGCCTAGACTTTGCTGAAGGCCAAGCACTGGCAGACCAGCTTTCAAAACACATAGCAGGCCACACGCTAATGGGACTCGCTAAACGCATTATTCCTTGCTTAGACGTGAAAGATGGCCGTGTCGTCAAAGGCGTGCAGTTTTTAGATATTCGAGATGCCGGTGATCCAGTCGAAGTCGCCAAACGATATGACTTACAAGGCGCAGATGAAATTACCTTTCTGGATATTACCGCCAGTTCGGATAATCGTGACACCATGGTGCATGTGGTCGAAGATGTCGCCAGCCAAGTCTTTATTCCGTTAACTGTAGGTGGTGGCATTCGCACGGTTGAAGACGTTCGACGCATGCTAAACGCAGGTGCCGACAAAGTTTCTATCAACACCGCTGCGATTACCAACCCGGAATTTGTTAAGCAAGCCAGTGATCTATTTGGCTCTCAATGTATCGTAGTTTGCAATTGACGCTAAAAAAAGTCAGTGCAGAAGGCGAACCCAACCGCTGGGAAATATTTTACCCCACGGTGGGCGCAACTCAACCGGCATTGACGCGATTGAGTGGTCAAAAAAAATGGCAAGACTATGGCGCGGGGCGAACTACTCGTTACCAGCATGGATCGCGATGGCACTAAAAGTGGGGTTTGATAACGACCTTAGCCTGCACATTGCCGATGCGGTAAATATCCCGGTAAATCGCTTCGGGGCGTTGGTAAACTACAAGATCTGGTTGACGGCATCCAACAAGGTCATGCCCAAGCCGTATTGGCGGCCAGTATTTTCCATTTTGGTGAACATACCATTCAAGAAGCCAAAACAAGCCATGCAAGACCAAGGCATTGAGGTGCGACTATGAGCGAAATTCTAACGCAACTTGATCAACTGCTTGAAACACGTAAAAGCGAATCAGCTGATAGTTCTTATGTAGCGAGTCTATACGCTAAAGGGCTAGATCAAATATTGAAAAAGCTCGGCGAAGAAGCCATTGAAACTGTGATGGCGG